>JAACEJ010000036.1 GCA_011682565.1 Actinomycetota bacterium
CTTTCGAATATGTTTATGGGATTGCAGGTGCGCGGCAGCGGGGGACTGGATCGGATACGTGAGGTTATCGATCAAAAAATTACATCCGAACTTGAAAATATCGACGGCATTGCCGGTGTGCAGGTATTTGGCGGCAGGCAAAAATCCATCGAGATCATTCTGGATGAGGACGCCTGTCGCGCGTATCATATTACGGCATCGCAAATCCAAAGTCTCCTGGCGAAAAATCAGCAGTATAAAGCTTTTCTCGGACCGGCGTATGCAAATAACCGCCATTATTTTGTTAACCTTGTTGCGGAATACACAGATGTAAGCAATATTGGCAACATTGTTGTTAATCCGGTTGGCCCGGTTTTCCTTAAAGATGTTGCTGAAATTTACTTTGGGGTAAAAGAACAGGATTCCATCAGCCGCGTGAACGGTAAAGATGCAATTACTATTCAATTGGTCCGTGATGCCCAGGTCAACCTTATCGATCTTTCACATGCCACCCGGGATGTTATTAAAAAACTGAATGAAAAACTCAAATCCGACGATGTCGAAATTGTTATTCAAAATGATTCCGCCGAACTGATTGAAAAAAATATTAATCTCATCATTCATTTGGCACTAATTGGCGGACTGCTGGCTGTTGTCGTTCTGTGGTTGTTTTTGCGGAATCTGCGCTGGGTTTTTATCATCACCCTGGCAATCCCCATTTCCATTTTCACGGCGTTTAATTTCTTTTATGCTTTTCATATCTCTCTCAACAGCATCACCCTCATTGGCATGGCATTGGCGATCGGCATGTTGCTGGATAATAGTGTGGTGGTGCTTGAAAATATTTATCGCCTTTTGGCTGCCGGGAAAGACAAAGACATTGCCGTCATTCAGGGGACAAATGAAGTGTGGCGTTCTGTCTTTGCCGCTACGCTGACGACGATTACGGTTTTTCTGCCTTTTATTTTTGCTTCGAATTTTATCATTAAAATACTCGGCAAGCACATTGGCGTCTCTATTGTTTCCACTTTACTCGTCTCCCTTGTCGTGGCGCTGTTTCTCATTCCAATGGCAACACACTTTTTTTTGCAGCACCGTGAGCGCAAAGAACGCGTTCTCAGCTTTTCTCGTGTTTCGCATAAAAATCGTCTTATGCAGATTTATAACCTGTTTCTCAAATCAAGCATACGCTATCCGGCGCGGACTATAATTGGCGGTGTTGTCGTTTTTTTTGCCAGTCTTTTGCTTGCCATTGCCGTAAGTCTCAATGTGCCCGAAGAGGTCGAATCTAAAGAATTTAACCTTTATGTCACCATGTCGCGTGGAGCAACCCTCGACAAAACCGACGCAGTTGTTGCCGACATTGAAAAGCAATTGCAGGATCTTCCGGAAAAGCAGGATATCATCAGCAAAATTTATGAAGAAGATGCGATCATTACGATCAAGCTGCGGGACGATTATAAGAAAATCAAAGGGCGCAGCATTGCCCAGATTCAGGATGATGTTCAGAACAAGTTTGATCGCTTTCAAGCCGCGAATGTCAGTCTGGAACAGCCGCAGTCGAGCGCCCGTTTCAGAGGCGGCCCGGGACGAAATCCCGGGGCAAATTTGGAACGAATGCTCGGCATCGGTAGCCGCTCGGAAAAGGTTGTCATTAAGGGAGGGGATTTTGCACAAATGCGAAGTTTTGCCGAGGACATTCAATCTTATCTTGAAGACCTTTCAACAATGCGTCGGGTGAATATTAATGTTTCGGACAGAAGACCGGAGATTCATCTTTATTTTAACAAACAGGTGCTCAGCGATTTTGGCATTTCACTCAATACAATCGCTTCGGAATTATTTACTTTTCAAAATGAATTTACTTCCAATACCAAATTCAAGCAGGGAACGGATGAATATGACATCGTCATTAAAGGAAAGACAAAGCGGGATAAAACCATTAATGATTTGCGGCAATTGCCTGTTCCGGATGATCATGGCGGTATTCACGATTTGGCGGATTTGAGCCGGATTGTCTATTCCCAGGGCCTGTCCGGCATTAACAGGGTAAACCAGGAAAAGCAGATAGAAGTGAATTACCGTTTTTTATCCGAGGTGAACGATTCCAAAGAACTGCTGGAAAACGCGAGAACAGAAGTGGACGACCTTATCGCAAATCTAACCGTCCCGAGCGGCAATGCCGTCGAGGTCGTTCATAATGAAAACGATTTGAGCGAATTTTATTTTCTCATCGGCGCTGCGTTTTTGCTCATTTATATGATTCTTGCATCAGTGTTTGAATCATTGCTTACGCCGGTGGTGATGATGTTCACGATTCCCCTGGCGGCTATCGGCTCGCTCTGGGCGCTCATTCTAACGGCAAACTCGTTGCTCAATGCAAACACCCTCATCGGCTTTTTGATTTTGCTGGGGGTTGTCGTCAACAACGGTATTATTTATATCGATTATACGCGTATTTTGCGCCGGCGCGGTTACAATCGTTCGCGCGCGCTCATTATGGCCGGGCAGGCGCGCATTCGTCCGATTTTAATCACCGCCATTACCACAATCATCGCCATGTTTCCGCTGGCCATGGGCAAAGCCGAATACGTGTCAAAAATCGGTGCACCGTTTGCCATTACTGTTATCGGCGGATTATCGCTCAGCACTTTGTTCACGCTGGTTTTCATTCCCACTGTCTATTCAGGTTTGGAAACCGCCTTGCAATGGCTGCGGGAATTGAACTGGAAGGTCAAAGTTATTCAGTCGGCTGCCTTTATCGCCGGTTGTTTTTTGATTTACGAAAATGTGGACAGCATTATCTGGAAGTTTGCAAATCTGTTCGTTCTTATTCTTGTTATACCGGGAATGACCTATTTTGTACTAACCAGTCTGCGGCAAGCCAAAGAAGAATTCATCGGCGCGGATAAATCCATCATTATTAAAATTCAGCACCTGGTGAAAATATATGATGATGACGTTCGTTTTATCCGTGAGTGGAAGCGGGGAAAGGAAATTAACAGAAAAGCAGGCCTGGCAAAAACGTATCATTCATGGCGCGACCTTGACCAATTTGCCTGGCAAATCCCGCTACTGGCGTTTCTTGTTTATTTTGTATATTTTTATTTGTCGAGTTCTTTTTGGGTCGTCAGCCTTTCCGTTCTGGTTTACTTTTATGTGCTGTCTATATACAATCCCATCCATTCGGTATTGAAAAATAAATTCAGCAGTAATTCCCGTATGCTGCACAAAATTCGTTCGCTGCTGCTGTGGGGAATCCCTTTGCTCAACTTGGCTGTTTTTTATTTGCGCTGGCATAAAATATTAATTGTTGCTTTTATTGGCATTTTATGGTTTCTGGGATTAGCTGTTTACAAAACTTCGAATAAAATTTTTGTCGAAAAAATAGATATTGTCAGATTAAGCGGGAGGATGGCGGGGCTGCAAAGATGGTTTTATCGCTTTGTCCAGGTTATCCCAATAATCGGGAAAAAGAAATCTCCTTTCCGCGCATTGGATGGTGTGTCGTTCGAAATCGGCAGCGGTATGTTCGGACTTTTGGGACCAAACGGTGCCGGCAAAACCACATTAATGCGCATTATTTGCGGCATTCTCGAACAAAGCCGTGGGAAGATATGGATTAACGGCCTCGACTTGCAAGAACAACGTGAGGAGTTGCAGGGGCTCATCGGTTATCTGCCGCAAGAGTTCGGCAGTTATGAAAATATGACTGCGGGTGAGTTTCTGGAATACCAGGCGATTTTAAAAAACATTCTCGATAAAGACAAAAGAGAAACGCGGATTCGTTACGTTCTCAATGCGGTACACATGGCAGAAAAACGCAATGATAAAATCGGTTCTTTTTCCGGGGGAATGAAACAGCGCATCGGCATTGCGCAAACGCTTTTGCATTTGCCGAGGATTCTTGTTGTCGACGAACCGACGGCCGGCCTGGATCCCCGCGAGCGTATTCGTTTTCGCAATTTGCTGGTCGATCTAAGTCGGGAAAGAGTGGTTATTTTTTCTACACACATTATTGAGGATATTTCCAGTTCGTGTAATCGGGTTGCTGTTCTGAATCGCGGAAAAGTTCGTTATCTGGGCGAGCCGACGCATATGGCGGAACTGGCTAACAATAAAGTCTGGCAGTTTCTCGTTCCTGCTAAAGAATTTGAGATGATCCGATCAAAATTATGGATTATCCACCATATACGTGTGGATGATCGAATCCGGGTTCGCTGTCTTGCGGAAAAACAACCTGTGCCTGACGCAAAATCGGTTCGTCCGACATTGGAAGATTCTTATTTATGGTTGTTAAGAAAAAAGGATGTTTGATGGATTATCGTGTGAAAATTAAAAACTATTCAATTTTAATCGCAAAACTGATTCACTATAATTTGAAAATAATTTTTGCGAATAAATTTTTATTCTTTCTCCTCGCCGGGGTGGCTTTTTTTCTGCTTGTCACGATCATAAATCTCTTCAATTCGGACTCGAATCCCACAGCAGCTTCAGTTTATTATTTACTTTTGGTGCCCGGCATTCTTCTCATTTTTTATCCGACAACTTTTGGTATCCAAAATGATATCGATTCGCGTATGCTGGAAGTTCTGTTCGGCATTCCGAATTATCGCTACAAAGTCTGGCTTGTGCGAATCGCTATTATGTTCCTCGTCGTTTTTGCTCTGCTTGTTATTCTTGCTTTGCTAAGCACAGTAGCTCTGACTACTTTTCCAATAATGAGTATGGTGTTCCAACTCATGTTTCCTGTTCTCTTTTTGGGAAGTTTGGCATTTATGTTTTCAACCATTGCGCGTAACGGCTACGGAACCGCGGTGATTATGGTGATCATTGGCGTTGCCTTTTGGATTTCCAGCGGATTTATGATGGAAAGTAAATGGAATCTTTTCCTCAATCCTTTTCAAATTCCTTCCAATGTCAACCAAGCCATCTGGCATGATGTTATCCTGAAAAACAGAATTTATCTCATTGTCGGTACAATTCTCGCAATTCTGGCGGCATTGTTAAATCTGCAAAAAAGGGAAAAGTTTGTTTAGGGGACGGGACCTAGATAACACTTTTCAAATCAAATTGAATCCGGAAGAACAAAAAAGCAGGCAATACTATTTTGGGCAAAACGATTTAATAATGAATCCACGATGTTTTGTATTTTCATGACAGGAGAATTGTCTGTACAACGACGCAAATCAGCCGCGCGGTTTTTTTGCGTCGGGTGATTTCGCCTTGTTAGGGCTTTTTTCATCTTTAGACTTGCTATCCGCCATCTTGATTGAATTAGCTCGCTCGCAATCTTCATAGAACGCATCCATCATACGTTCTTTAGCTGAAGGTCCCACAGAACCCACAGCACCATGAGATAAGAGAAGTGCGAATGTATTTCTGCAATTATTGTATTTCGCGATATCAAGCGCGGTATCGCCATCTTTGTTTTTTATATTTATATCTGCACCGTGATCAAGAAGATATTCGATTATTGCATCGTATCCGTTTTCAGATGCCACCATTAGCGCCGTTTCGCCATATTCATTTGTGACATCTGGATTTGCGCCATTGTTTATAAGAGAGCATACTAATCCGTACTCGCCTTCATATGCTGCGGTAACCAGGGCATCTGGATCGTTTATATATAATGGCTCGTCATTCATTTCCTGGCCCTAACAAGGTTTATACTAAATATTTACGGTCGTTCAGATTCAATAACGTCCAAAATGTTTTCCTGCTTTTGTAAAGAAGATTGTTGCAATCGTTTCTTCTTTTTCAACTTTCTTATCAGTGGCACATACAAAACAACCGTTATTGCGCCGAAGAAGGTGATTAAAAGATAATTCGGCAACTGAATGGCGCGACCCGCCAGGGCGAATAGATAAAAACGCGGGAAACGGGATGTGAGCACAGCAAGCAGATATTTCCACATGGGATAATTGGATAGCACTACCATAAAGCGAAACGGATAAAACGGTATCGGCGAAATGCCGGCGATCCACAAAGCGGAAAAGGGGGCTTTTTTAAATAAAAGAAGTATCTTTTGAACGACTCTGCCATTTTTGAATTTTTGTACCGGCTTGAATTCAGCAAAAAAACCGAAAATAGAATAATTAAGATATTCGGTTATTACAGTTCCGATAGTTGCAACAACAGTAACGGTCAGGGGCGCGTAGAATTTGCTGTAAAAAAGAAAAACAGGTTCGTGCGGTACTATGGCAATCAAAAATTGAGAAGGGAAATTATAGAGAAAAAGTATCCACAGGCTTTTGCTTTCCCTGATGGATTTGGAACTCATCCACACGATTAACAAGAAAAGGATAATTCCAATCTCAAAGATCACAATGGCGGCGCGAACTTTGGTTTTATTTTTCATTTTGTTAACATTCGGGCGCAAGGCTTAATCGCTGTTGGTCGGCATGTTCGGCCCATTGTCTTCTGAAACACCCGGCTGGCGGTGGTTGCCCAATTTCCCTATTGTTGAAGGCTTGAAAGTTTTTTTTATCATGTAAAAACCTGCCGAAAGGGCGAGGAGAATTGCGGCAATGCCAAGCAGCATCTGCGGAGTCAGACTTTTGTAATCAAAGATGATGACTTTTCTTGCTACGGCGATAATGGCAACCAGAAAAACGACTTCGACATGAATTTCGTCATTCTTCAGGTAAGCCTGAACTGTTTTCAATAACTCGAGTCCGATGAGTACCAATAAGAAAAATCCAAATACTTCCAACAGTTCATTAATATCCAAAAGAAAACGAGGCGGATGCAAGAATTGCTGAATTAAAAGCACACCAAGTTCAATTGTGGATAGTAAGATAGCCAGCATCATCATTACCAAAAGAACCAGAACGATGCCTTTCTCAAATTTGCGTATAATTTTTTCCATCTTTATCTCTGCATATTATATGGTTGACATGATAGTGGCAATTGCTAATTTCTTTTAATATTATCCAGAACGAGATATTTTATCGGTTTTTCACAGTTGGCACGGATGCTTGTGTTGCAGTCTCCACAGGTATTTGTTTTAACAAAATCTTCTTTCATTTCCCGAACGCTCTTGTAGCGGTTCAGAAACAAACCGCATGGAGAAATTCTGCCGTCCGGGTTAACGATAAAAAAACGATCTCCTGCACGGCAGCCGGGAATGGTCTCTTCTTCAAAGAAGCGAATCATACGATTAAAAACATATTCAGACGCAAAGAAATTCTTGTTTCTTTTTTTAAAAGTCAAAAGTTCTTTTACAATTTCTCTAAACTCGGGTAAATCTTCTTTGGTGAGCATATAGCTTTTGTCATTGGTACGCAGCCAGGTATAAGTGCTGAAATTGATCCGCACACCCCATTTTTGTGCCAGTGCAGCGATTTTAGGCAGGTCCCTAAAATTATCTTTTTGCACAACACAACTTAGTGTAATTGCCTTTTCATCTTCTTCCTGGAGTTCGCTGATCAGTTTTTCGATTTTAGCAAACAGGCCGCGGATTCTGCGGAATTCGTCATGCCGTTCATCAGGATAATCCATGGAAACCGAAAACTGGTCCGTTCCTGCTTCACGGAGCGCATAATATTTTTCCTTCGTCAACAAGGCAGCATTGGTGGTTATTACGACGACGGGAGCGCGATTTGGCCTGTGCAGTGCTTTGATAATCTCTACCAAATCTTTGCGCAGCAACGGTTCACCGCCGGAAACCTGGGCGACAACCGGTTGAATCTGGCGGCAAAGCTCACCGTATCGTTGAGGCGACACCGTCACTTCATCTTTTATAATACCGCCCAAATGGCAATGTTTGCAATGGGCATTGCACGAGTAAGTAACTTCAAGGGAAATGCTTAATGGGCGATTTGTAAAATAATTTCTGATACCCCGGTTGAGCAAGGAAAGTGACTCTGCAGTTGAATTCATCTTTTTGAAAACCTTTTTTTATTGATATTGTAACCAGCAAAAAAATATTTCTATAATACAAACAAATGATTACGTTTTACCTTGCGGGCATTCGAAGGTCTCTTTGAGAAAATTATTTGGGTTATAATGGTAAGATTTTCATAGATAAATTGCAAGGGAAATATATGTCTATTTGTTACACCTCCAATAACTGAGATATTATATTTTTCAAAATGACTTGCATTGTTTTGACCTTTTTCTAAATTAAGTTTCAAACCAGGGTTCAATGGCAATCATGCACAAAATTTAATTTCCAATCTCATGCCGACGGTCTCCGTGCCGGCACATGACGCTGAACGTCATCCAGGCGTTCCGGGGTTTAAAAATTAATATTGTTTGAATCCAAAAGCATGAAAGACCTTTGCCTGAATTGAATTGTTTTTCAAGTATAGCCTGCGGGGACTAAAATTTCATGACATCCGTTCAAAATAAACCGGCCCTTAAATTGTTCATTTTATTAATAGCCGGAATTATTCTCGGGCGCTGTTTTATCATTCCGCCTCTTTTCCTTTTTTCAATTCTCATTCTGTCAACAATATTTGTTTTTATAACTTTTGCAAAGCAATTTCGCCGTTTGTTTGCTCTGTGCGTCATCCTGGCTTTTGTTGTCGCCGGTGCTTTACTGCTGCAAGCAAGAGTGTCCTCATTCCCCCGGAATCACATCCGCCAATACGTCGATCTCCCTGTACCCGTTGCTATTGAAGGCACAATCGACAGTCCTGTTGATGTGCGTGAAAAAGCAATAAAATTTGTTGTCAATGTGGATTCAATATGGGTGGATTATATGCCGAGGCTCGCGTGCGGTAAGGCACTGATAACATTGTACGATCTTCATGCCAGCCTCAAATATGGCGATCATATCGTCGCAAAGGGCAGGCTGGCAAGTCCTTCCGGCGAAAGAAATCCCGGGGAGTTTAACTATCGAAAATACCTGGCCGCAAAAAATATTTATGCTGTGATGAGTGTGAGTTCCGGGCGCCGTTTTTGTCTGATCAGCCGTGGCAATGGCGTCTGGTTTTTACAGCAATTGGTTTATCCTGTTCGCTCTTTTATCATAAGGTTTGTCGATAAAAGTCTGAATGGACAAAGCGCCGCTCTTCTAAAAGGGCTGCTCGTCGGGGCGCGCGGAGATATTGATCCGAACCTGAAACAATCATTTGCCAATGTCGGCGTCATTCATGTCCTGGCGGTCTCCGGCCTGCATGTCGGATTTATTCTCGCCGGGTTGTTGTATCTTTTCCGGCTTTTGCGTATTAGAGAACCGTTTCGTACTCTTTTTGTTATTCTGTGCTTGGTCTATTACGCTTACCTCACCGGCCTGCACGCTCCCGTGGTTCGGGCAACGATTATGGCATCAATACTTTTGGTCGGGAATCTTTTGCAGCGCCCAAACGATGCGCTCAATTCAATTGCTGCTGCCGGATTGATTCTTCTCGTCTTGAATCCGCTCGATCTTTTTCAACCGGGATTTCAGCTTAGCTTTGCCGCTGTCATCGGTATTATTTTGATTTATAAAAATCTTCACGCGGCTTTTCTGAAATACTTTACAAAATGGCAGGAACGGGAGAATTTGTTCCGGTCGTCCCTTGTCAGTCTGTTTTTTGTTTCTCTTGCCGCCCAGTTGGCAACCCTGCCCTTGACCGCATATTATTTTGGCAGAATTCCCATCATTTCTCTGTTGGCAAATTTGCTCATCGTTCCGCTTGTTGGGCTTATCGTCGCACTTGGATTTATATCCATTGCACTCGGCGCCGTTTGGGTGCCGCTGGGATTTATTTATGCAAATACGAACGGTCTTCTGCTTTCAATCCTGATCTGGCTGGTAAAAACGGCAGAGAAATTCAGGTTCTCGTATGTTACGATTTCCCGTCCCTCCCCCTGGCTCACCATTTTCTATCTTTTAGCACTGATTTTATTTCTTGCCTGGCGGAATGTGAAATCAAGGAAAGTGGCTTTGTTGGCCATTCTCTTTTTTGCAAATCTTTTGGTCTGGCATCGTGTAAAAAGTAACACACATGTTTTGAAAGCTGTCTTTTTTGATGTCGGCCAGGGAGACTCGGCCTTATTTCAATTTCCTGACGGAAAAACCCTGTTGGTCGATGCGGGTGAACGAAGCGATAAAAGGGATTACGGGGAGCAGGTGATTGCCCCGTATCTGCGCCGGGAAGGCATTCACAAAATTACAAACATCATTGTTACGCACGCCCATGCAGACCACATTGGCGGCGTACCTTATTTGATTCAGCATTTCAAGGTTGGGCGAATTATCGAGAGCAGGGTGGATGATGATTTATATCTCAGCTACCTGGTTGACAGTCTGGCAGCGGTTCGAAACGACCTGATTATCCGCGCTGCTGCCGGGGATACAATTGGCGGCTACGAAAAAGCCTTGCTGCTGATTCTTCATCCCACACCGCCTTTTGTTGCCGGCGCGGAAAAGTATCCGCAAACTTTAAATGATGCATCTGTGGTCGTTAAACTGATCTATGGTCGCATTTCATTTTTGCTGACCGGAGACGCAGAGCGCCCTTCCGAAATGGCGATGAGGCGTTTCGGCTCTCTTTTGAAATCCGATATTCTCAAAGTCGGTCATCACGGGAGCAGTACCTCCAGCAGTAATTCTTTCCGGCATCGTGTCCGGCCGAATTTTGCCGTTGTCTCTGTTGGCCGCTATAATCATTTTGGGCTTCCTTCGAAAAGAATTTTACGCTTTTTTCGCAACGAGGGCGCTGTTGTCATACGAACAGATGAATCGGGAGCCGCAGTATTTGAAACCGATGGCAGCAAAATAAAGCGGATACGCTAGACTTTGCCTGCAATAGTGTATTGCATCAAAGCGATTGATTTAGTATATTTTTTATATAGCTATCGACAATCAAAAAGTCTTATTTGGGAATACGATGCCGATTCTCCTTGGTGATAATAAAATTCTTTCTGCCGTTAATATTGAATCTTTTTGGCGGATAATGAAGGCCGAGTCCGTTAGCAGCGGCAAACAGGCCTGGTTCAGTATCTTATCGCGGCATTATGCTAAAAATCAGGAATTGGTTTCTCTGTTTCTTAATGCTGCGAAACGCAGCGCGCTCCTCGGTCATCCTCGAATTCTCAAAACCATACGATATGGACAGGAAAATGATACATCATACATCCTGATGAAGGCATTTTCCGGCGTTCCTCTTACACGCCTTTTAGGAAAAGATAAACAGTTTCCTGAAGACGAAGCGGTAAGAATTGTCCTTCAGGTTTGCCAGGCGCTTCAATATGCGAATTTAACCGGTGTAATGCATGGTGCTCTGACCCCGGAATCTATTTATATTGATAAGGAAAAAGATGTTGCTCTCATAAACTTTGGCACGGGTGAGTTTATAGATTATGCACTGTTTGAATTAAATGATATCAAAGCCCTGGGATATGCGTCTTATTTTTCGCCGCAGCGAATTCATAGCAAATCCGTTATCGAAGCCGGAAATGATCTTTATTCTCTCGGTGTGATTTTTTATTATATGTTAAGCGGAGAACTTCCTTTTTCCGGAACCACTTTGGATGAGATTTGTGCCGATAAGGAGGGGTTGGTTCCTACCCCAAGAAGTATAAATACAAGAATCTCGCCCAAAGTTGAAAATATTATTATGCGAATGATCGACCCGAATCCTGCAAAGAGATTCCATAGCATGAGTCAGTTTATTCGTGAATTGGCACCGGAATCTGTTGCTGAAGAAACCTTGCCCCAGGACATTGAACCGGGGCATGCAGGTATTCATGGTGTATTGGGGAGATTGATCGATCGGCTCCCCGTATTTTCCCATGTTTTTTCTCCTACCCTGGTGGGCAGTAAACGACGCGTCGCTTATTTTTTGCTTACTCTTTCGCTTGTTCTCATCGCTATTATTTCCGTGTTTTTGATTTCCGAAATCGGAAGGCAAAAGTATACTGAAAAAGCTTTGCTCGGCAATTATGCAACAGAGGCTGAAGTGCCAGACACGTCAGGATTGAGTTCAGGCAATGAGGAACAAGGCCTGGCGAATTTGACGGCTCTCTCGCCTGTCGGGCTGACTTTAAATGATTCTGTAAAGGGACAGCAATCTGCTCCTGAAGCGGTTGTGGGAAACAAATCATCTGCGGGAACCAGTTCGGGAAGAAGCAATGAGTCACAAATCTTAAAGACATCGTCGACGAGTGCGCTGAACAGCACCGCAACCCGGTATTCTTTGGTGATAACGACCATGGCTAATTCTTTGCCTGTGCAAGCGCAAGTGTACATTGATAAAAAGCTGAAAGGCCGTACCGCATCAGACGGTACGATGATTATTCATGAACTGCCCGCCGGTAAGGTTTTTCACCTTCGGGTGGAAAAGAAAGGATATAAAACATGGGCGGGGCGTGTACGCATTCAATCCAAAGAGCCGAACTTTGTTAATATCACATTGGAAGCCCGGAAAGCTT
>JAACEJ010000037.1 GCA_011682565.1 Actinomycetota bacterium
ATTCTGAAACTGTAATAATAATAGCGCAGCTTCCAGTCCATGACATCGGTCTGTTCGCCACGATTTATTATCAATTCATCCTTGCCATCGCCATTCAGGTCCGCTATTGTTGGCGTGAATGAGCGCGTCCATACGGGGTGAAGGCGATAGTAAAGCTTTTGCCCGGGTGGAGAACAGGAAAGAATTATAAAAAATGTTATGGAGAAAAAAAGGTAAAATCCCTTGCGAAAAGAAGAATCAGCATCACTATCCATGGTATGCCTCGATTTTGTCTCGGCAATAATTAATAATAAAAAATGAGAAATGCAACAAGAAAAAACAGGATAATTATCCTTGATTTTTAAATTGAATTTGACGATTTAGGAGTTATTAATTCCAAAATGAGGAGCAAAATGGAATCGTATATTTCCAAATTGTTTGCATGCTTTGCGAAGAATTTTTTAGAGTGTTATGTCCAGAGAAAAAATTGGCGGGTATACTTTAAAAACCTCAATATGTCGTATTTTCAAAACTTTTAGAAGGTTGATTTTAATAAGCTCAAGACCTCAAAGGTCTGTGAGACCTTTGAGGTCTATGATAAAAGTCTGAATTAAACTTATAGCTTTTTAATTTCCGCCACCAGTTCCTGCACTTTATCTTTCGCGCTACCAAAGAACATCATTGTTTTCGGATCATAAAACAACTCGTTGTCGATTCCGGCAAAACCGGGGTTGAGGCTGCGTTTGATAATGATGACGTGATGCGCTTTGTCGACATCGAGGATGGGCATACCGTAGATGGGGCTGCCCTGGTCGTGTCTGGCAACAGGATTGACGACATCGTTTGCACCGATGACGAGAGCGACATCCGTGTGTGGAAATTCCGGGTTGATGTCATCCATATCGTGCAACAGGGTGTAGGGCACGTTGGCTTCAGCCAGCAATACGTTCATGTGTCCGGGCATACGACCGGCGACCGGATGAATGGCAAATTTCACTTCCACACCGCGGCTTTGCAAAAGCTCGGATAATTCACGCACAGCATGTTGGGCCTGAGCCGCTGCCATTCCATAGCCGGGAACAATGATGACGGATTGGGCATAGCCCATGATCATAGCGGCTTCTTCGGCATCCACGGACTTTACCGTTTTGTCGCCGGTTGTGCTTGTTGATCCGGCGGCCATATCCCCGGTGCCAAAAGCGCTAAAAAGCACATTGGTCAGGGAGCGGTTCATGGCTTTACACATAATTTGTGTGAGGATTAATCCTGCGGAGCCAACCAGTGAACCGGCGATGATAAGCACATTGTTTTTGACAACGAATCCGGCGGCACATGCGGCCAGACCGGAGAAAGAATTCAAAAGCGAAATAACAACCGGCATGTCTGCGCCGCCGATAGGAATAACGAACAAAACACCATAAATAAGCGACAAGCCAACGATGATATAGAACAATAACGGATCCGGTTTCCAGCCGGTAATGATGACACCCAGAACAACTGCGCCGAGGAAAACAAGAGCACTGACCACTTTTTGTAAAGGGAATGTAATCGGTGATCCGGAAACCATGCCCTTTAATTTCATAAATGCGAGCATGCTGCCGCTGAATGTTATGCCGCCGATGATGACCCCGATGATTGTAGTGATAGCGGTATCCATGGGCAGTGCAGCTTTTGATGTGAGGCTAACAAACTCGGCAATGGCTACCAATGCAGAGGCGCCGCCACCAAAACCATTGAAAATGCCGACCATTTCCGGCATGGCCGTCATTTTTACCAGGCGCGCTGACAAAGCGCCGATAATGGAGCCGATAATGATACCGATAATAATCCAGGAAAAGCTTACGATCTGGCGATCAAGCAACGTTACGACGATTGCAATGAACATGCCGATGGCGCCAATTAAATTGCCCCGCCTCGCTGTTGCCGGCGAACTCATTGATTTCAGACCGATAATGAATAGTGAAGCAGCTACAATATAAGATAGCCCGATAAAACTTGATAATGCATCCATAGTTAGTCTCTCAATTTTTACTTGCTTTCTTCTTAAACATATTTAGCATCCGGTCGGTTACCATGAAACCGCCGACGACATTTATGGTGGCGAAAACAACTGCAATAAGGCCGAGTATAACTTCTAAATGCATTCCATTTCGTCCTGTAACCAATAGCGCGCCGATAATGGCAATGCCGGAAATCGCATTGGCACCGGACATTAACGGTGTGTGCAGCGTTGGCGGGACTTTAGTAATTACCTCAAAGCCCGCGAACATCGACAGGACAAAGATTGTCAATCCTACAAGTAAATATTCTGGCATTTTATTTCCTTTCGTTTTAATATTCGTGTAATTAGTGCAATTCGTGGTAGAAAGAATAAACTACGAATGACACGAATTTCACTAATTGACATACCTTTTCCAATAGAGCGACGGCTCGCCAAAATTGATCAATACTCCCAGTTTCTTTTTTGCAGCTTTATTTGCATTGATAATCTGAGCTTCTTCTCTTTCGCCGCATTTTTTCATAGCTTTTATCTCGACTATAATTTCATCAAAACAAAGGAAATCAGGGACATAAAAAGTTTTTAACGGATGTCCTTTGAACTCAAGGGGCAATTTAGGTTGAGATTGATACGGAAGCCCTCTTGAAGCAAATTCGATTTCCAAAGCTTCCTGATAAACTGCTTCAAGAAATCCCGGGCCCAGAACTTTGTGCACTTCCATTGCTGCACCGATTATCTGATAGACCTCGTCTTTAAAAATAAGCTCGACCATCTTTTTCCCCTTTAATATTCGTTTAATTCTTGGTAGAAAAAATCAACCACGAATTACACGAATTACACGAATTATTACTTTAACAATTCCTTTGTCCTTTTGTGGACAATTTCACCGTTATGGGTAATACAACTTTCCGCCGTAATCTCGTCATCAAAATCAAGATTGAGCTGCCCTTCTTTTGTGAGATGAAATAAAAGAGTCGTGATGTTTCGCGCATACATCTGGCTGGTATGCACAGACATTTCACTGGTTAAATTGTCCGGGCCGATGATGGTGACGCCGTCTACATCGACGGATTCACCTGGTTTTGACAGTTCAATGTTGCCGCCTTGCTCTACGGCAAGATCCACCAGCACGCTGCCGGGCTTCATGGCCTCGATCATGTCTCTGGTTACTAACACCGGCGCTTTTTTGCCGGGTACCTGGGCTGTGGTGATCACAATGTCCGCCGCCGCAACATGATCGTGCAGAACCTGGTGCTCGCGTTTTTTGGCTTCTTCGGATACTTCTTTAGCGTAGCCGCCTTCCGCCTCGGTGTCTTCCTCCAGTTGTGCTTCTACAAATCGGGCGCCGAGACTTTCCACTTCGCCTTTCGCCGCGGGACGAATATCGAATCCTTCGACATTTGCACCCAACCTTTTGGCTGTGGCAATGGCTTGCAGCCCCGCAACACCCGCACCGATGATAAAGACCTTGGCCGGAGGAATGGTACCGGCTGCTGTGGTGAGCATGGGCAGGAATTTTCGTATGGTTCGCGCGGCAATAAGAACCGCTTTGTACCCTGCGGCAGAAGCTTGGGACGAGAGTGCATCCATGCTTTGCGCACGGCTGATACGTGGGATCGTGTCCATGCTGAAACTGGTGATTTTCCGTTTGGCCAATTCGCCGGCCACTTGTGGATTTCGCAGCGTTTCCAGAAAGCAGATTAACACGCTGCCTTCCGGCATCAGATCGAGTTCATTGTTTCTTTTTTCCCCCGAAATAACAGGAGGACGAACTTTTAAAATTACTTTTGCATCCTTGTACAATTCCTCGGGAGATTTAGCAATCCTGGCACCTGCTTCTTCGTATTCTTTGTCGGAATAGCAGGAACCTTCACCGGCTCCTTTTTCAACAAAGATTTCAAAACCGGCCTTGGTCAGTTTCCCCAGTGCATTTGGCACAAGAGCGACACGTCTTTCTCCGGGAACAATTTCTTTTGGAACGGCAATTTTCATGCTGGCTCCTCTATGAATCGTGTTAGTGTTTCATTTAATTCGGTTACGATAGGGCAAAGCTAAAAGATTTAACGATGAAAATCAAGGATTTTAAATACACTGCTTGCCAATGGAGATTAATCGGTCTTTTCATTCATCATATATTCATGCATTGCTTTGGCGGCCCTGCGTCCCTCACCCATGGCCAGGATAACGGTGGCAGCACCAAGCACGATGTCCCCACCCGCATATACGCCTTTGATCGATGTTTCGCCGGTTTTTTCATCAACGATAATTCCGCCCCAGCGATTGACTTTGAGTTCCGGCGTTACTTTGGCCACAAGTGGATTTGGACTGTTGCCTATCGCGACGATGACGGCATCCACATCGACGATAAACTCGGAACCGGGTATGGGCACTGGCCTTCGTCTCCCGGAAGCATCCGGTTCACCCAGTTCCATTTTGATGTCTTCCATACCCGTAACCCAGCCTTCTTCGTTGCCGGTAATGCGGATTGGGTTGACCAGCAGATGGAATTCCACGCCTTCATCTTTGGCGTGTTCGATTTCTTCGTTACGGGCAGGCATTTCAACTTCAGATCGGCGATAAATAATCAGAGAACGTTCTGCTCCCAGGCGCAGAGCTGTTCGTGCGGAATCCATGGCGACATTGCCGCCGCCGATTGTGGCGACCCTGGAAACATTTAAAATCGGCGTATCCGCGTTGGGAAAATCAAAAGCACGCATCAGATTTGCTCTGGTTAAATACTCATTTGCCGAATAAACGCCGAGAAGGTTTTCGCCTTCGATGCCCATAAATCTTGGCAGACCGGCACCGGTGCCGATAAATATGGAATCGTATTCCTGAAATAATTCATCAATGCTTTCTATTTTTCCGATAACATAATTATATTTGAATTCAACTCCGAGACTTTGCAAGTTCTCAACTTCATTTTTTACAATTTTTTTCGGCAAACGAAATTCCGGAATGCCATAGACGAGCACTCCGCCGGCTTTGTGCAATGCCTCAAAAACCGTTACTTCATGTCCCGATTTAATCAGGTCTCCGGCAACAGTTAATCCTGCCGGTCCCCCGCCTACAATCGCGACGCGTTTGCCGGTTTTCGGTGCTAATTTCGGTTTGGAAACACTCCCCGAATTTCTCTCCCAGTCAGCGGCAAATCGTTCCAGCTTGCCTATACTTACTGATTTTTCAGTCGTCTTTAATATTTTTCCTACTGTGCAGGGTAACTGGCACTGCTCTTCCTGCGGACACACACGCCCGCAGACTGCCGGCAAAACATTCTTTTCTTTTATTTTCAGGATGGCATCTTGGAAATTACCCTCTGCTATAAATCCAATGAATGAAGGGATATCGATCCCAACCGGACAACCGGCGATACAAGGAACATTTTTACATTGCAGGCAGCGCAGGGCTTCCAGTCGTGCTTCTTCCGGCGTAAATCCCAGAGGCACTTCGTTTTGATTATGGATTCTTTCAGAAGCGGCTTGTTGCTGCATTCCAACCGGAGGAATTTGCAGTCGTTCTTTTGTTTTCATCTCTATGCTACCTCTGCTTCACGGTGGTGTTTTTTATATTGATTAAGCGCGACGCATTCATGTTTTTTATAAGTTCCCATTCTCTTAAGCATTTCATCCCAGTTTACGCCATGACCGTCAAACTCCGGCCCGTCTACACAGACAAACTTTATTGCGCCGTTAATGCTGATTCGGCATCCGCCGCACATGCCTGTTCCGTCGATCATAATTGTGTTCAGGCTAACAACAGTCGGAATGTTATAATTCTTGGTCAAGAGAGAAACCATTTTCATCATAATGGTTGGTCCAATGGCTATGACCTGGTTGATTTGTCTGCCATCATCAATAAGCTTTTGCAAGGCGGTTGTGACAAATCCTTTTTCGCCGTAGCTGCCGTCATCGGTGGCGATGATCATTTCATCGCTTACATTGCGCATCTCTTTTTCCAGGATAAATAAATCTTTGGAACGTGCACCGAGGATCGTAATGATGTGGTTGCCTGCTTTTTTCATGGCCTGTGTAATAGGGTAAAGCGGTGCTGTACCGACCCCGCCGCCGATGCATATCACAGTTCCCAGTTTTTCAATATGAGTGGGCGTTCCCAGTGGCCCGGCAATATCTTTCAGGCATTGCCCAACTTGCATGTTTGCCAATTCAAAAGTCGTTTTGCCGACACTTTGTGAAATGAGTGTGATAGTTCCTTTCTCCGGGTTTGCATCGGCAATTGTAAGAGGAATGCGCTCGCCGCCTTCCCAGGTGCGAATAATCACAAATTGTCCGGCTTGGCGTTTACGCGCTATTTTCGGAACATAAATTTCAAATCTTGTGACTTGAGGAGCAATGTTTGCTTTACTTAGAATTTCATAGTTGTTCATCCGATGTTGTCCTTTGCGCTCATTGATAGTCCAACCGAGGTTATATGAAAAAATACTCTTAAATTTTTCATATAAAACAGCTACAAAGCTAAAGGATTAAAAAATAAAAATCAAGGGATTTTATTATGATGTAAAAGACGAATGAAAAATTTATGGCAAACCGATTCAGCGGTTTTAAACTTTATTCTCTATCCAGGCTTTTGAAGCTGAAACCTCTAAACGGTCTGAAAGTCTATTGTCAAGGCCTCGGCGATATTTGTTGCTGACAGGATGACTCCTTTGTGTGAGACCTGGTGCATCAGATGGAGTGCCGATAGCAAAGAAAGCGTTGATTCGGCGCCCTGGTTCATGTTGATGCCTCCTGCTTCAAGGCCATCATAGCATGCACCATTCTTGAAATCGTAGAGATATAGACCTTTGATGTTTTTGCCGAAAAACCAGGAAAATGCTCTTTCCATTTCCTGCAGCCAAATGTTTTTATTCGTAATGATAAAAGCCTGGTAGCAGGCGTCTACGAGAGCGGCAATCTCTATGGGCTGTTGATCGAACTGCGATTTCTCGCCACCGCGGCGGTACCAGTTCGAGTTTCCGATTAATGAAATCACTCCTGATTTCGGTTCGGTCTGGATTTGCAGCAGCCACTCCAGGGATTGCAATCCTTGCTGCAGCATTGCTTTATCGCGGAGATAATGCCCAAGGGAAATGAGCGCCTGAGGAATTCTTGCATTCGCATACGTTAAAGTGTCTTCAAACCAGGGCCAGTCCGGAGAACTGTTTTTCTGGAACGGCGCAAAAAGCTTTTGCGCGAGCTCGGCTGCGATATTTTTCACTTCCGTATCGCCGCCAAAACGTTTCAGGTAATAAAAACACCCGAGAGCCGCGTAAGCCTGTGCACGTAGAGCTGCAAAAGAAATAGACTTTTTAAGAATGAGTTTAAACAGGTGTGTTGCCAGTCCCAGTATTGACGGATCCGGCGCATGATAAACCGCGTAGCCCAGCGCTAAAATTGTGCGGCCATGACTGTCTTCCGAGCCAGACTTTTCAAGCCACTTTCTGTCATAGCTCATCAAATTTCTCACCATGTTTGTTTTTTTGTCAATGGCGTGGGAAACAAAAGACAAATAGGTGTTCAGCAGATTAAATACTTTTTCGTCCCGTAAAACCTGATAATTCATAAGGGCAACCATAAGAGCGCGTGCGTTATCATCGATGCAATAGCCATGATCCCGATCGGGGATGGAGTAATCGGCGTGTTGCAAAATGCCGGTATCATCCGTCAGTGTATAAAGATGTTTTAGTCTTATTTCCGGCAATGTTGGCCGAGTGAGCGGCTTTCTCTGCAAGAGAGTCGTCTGTGCGTGATGCCTGTAGGAGATGAGTGCTTGTTCAAACACAGCCGCATATCGTTTCCCTACTTCGCGCCAAATCATTTTGCGGCCAAATTGATAAGCATTTTTTCGCAGTTTGTTTCGTTTTGCTTCATCCCCCAAAAGGTTAATGAGCGTTTCCGCCAAGGCGTCGCTGTCTTTGAAAGGGACAAGACAGCCCTTTTCATCCGCCAGCAATTCTTCTGCATACCAGTAAGGGGTGGAAATGATCGCTTTACCGCATGCCAGCGCATACGCAAGCGTGCCGGAAACGATTTGTTCGCGCGCAAGGTAAGGTGTGACATAGATATCCGCAGCAACCAGAAATTGAATAAGCTGCTCTAATGAAACGAAATGATTGTGAAACGCAACATGCTGCTCCAGCCCCAGTTCTTTTACCCTTCGTTCCAGTGAAAGACGATATTGCTCGCCGTTCATACGCTTCACTCCCGGGTGTGTTGCTCCCAAAACAATGTACATCGCATCCGGGAACTCTTGAACCACCTGTGCCATCGCTTTAATAACATATTCAATACCCTTGTTCGGGCTTAGCAAACCAAAGGATAAAATGACGTGGCGTCCATCCGCCTGGAATTGATCTTTGTAATAAGAAGTGTCCAGAAAGGGGACATCCGGAGCGCCATGGGGGATCATGACGATTTTTTCTTCGGGCGTATCATATACCGTTTTCAATATTTCAATCGCTTTATCCGCCAGGACAACAACTTGCGTGGAAAGCGAGATAATGTTTTTTAAAGTGCGCTCCTGAGTAGGAGAAGGTTCCTGAAGGACGGTGTGCAGTGTGGTGACAACCGGTTTTTTTAAATTATTTAAAAGGTGGAGGATGTGGCTGCCATCCGGGCCGCCATAAATACCGAACTCGTGTTGCAGCGAAACAACATCCGCAACGGAAAGATTAATAAAACTTGCCGCTCTTTGATAATCTCCCTTGTAATGATCTCGTATTTCAAAGTAGACTTTTGGTGGAAAATTATAGCCCTTCGGGGGCCGGTTATTCATGGCAATGACTTGTAAATTGTCTTCGCTTCCGGTTTGATGGTTCTCGCGGAGGAAATGCGAAAGGCTTTTTACAAGGTCCTGGGTAAATGTTCCGATGCCGCATTGTCGCGGCGGATATGTTGCAACGAATGCAACACTAATGTTCTTTGCAACATGATTTTTCATAACTTGTCCCTCACATATTTTTTCAATTATGAATAACTGAAAATCATAGCGGGAGGTAAGCTCGTCAATCTTATTTAGCCCGCCAGGATTTTTTCATATACTTGAATATATTTGCCGACCATATACTGTAATGCCACGGCGGCGTTCGCCAGGCAACAGGGGAAAGCATGGGCAATGCGAATCATCTCAAAACCACCTCACGGAATTGTCTACTGCCGGGGGGCATGTCATGATATAATCCCGCAGTTTATTCAGGTCGGCGGTTGCAAGGGCGATGCATGTATCCGCACCGCCGTAGTAGAGCCGAATCTTGCTGTCCTCGACAATCCAGCCGCAGGGGAAAACAACATCATCCACATCGCCTTCTCTTTCATAATGTTCTTGCGGGCCGAATATCCATTCGGTGCTGCGGCGCAAGAGTTTTGCCGGATTATCCGCATCAAGAAGTGCAAGACCGAGGCGATAAATGACGCCGCCTCCCGTAGTCTTGACGCCGTGATATAAAACCAGCCACCCTTCCGGTATTCTGATGGGCTCCGGTGAGAGGCCGATCTTATTAGCATCCCACCAGCCTCCTTCGTGTGCCCTGATGGCGATTTTATGGTCGCCCCAGTGTTTCAAATCCGGAGAGAATGAAATCCAGATATGTGCGCCGGCACCGTGGAGGGCTGAAGCCGGGCGGTGCAGCATGGCCCAGCGTCCGCCAAACCGGGTAGGAAAAAGTGCCGCATCTTTATCTTCCGGCGGCATTACCGGACCCAACTTTTCAAATGTTATAAAGTCCTTTGTCTTGGCCAGTGACACAAGCGGACCACCCCGCGAATAAGAGGTGTATGCAATGATATATTCATCGAGTTCGCCAATATAGGTAATCCGCGGATCTTCAATTCCCCAAATTTCTTCCGGATGATTTTCCGGATCCGGCAGGATTGTTGGTTCCATATCAATGCGCCAGTTACTCAGGCCATCTTTACTTCTTACAACTGTGAGGTGAGACATCCCGCGCCTGTCCTCTACCCGGGCGAGCAAAACCGTTTCATTGTTGTGCTTTGTCGCTGCACAATTGAATATTGAATTTGCAGGATAGGGCCAGTCCTTTATTGTCAATATCGGGTTGCCTTCGTATCGTTGGAATAATTCCGGGTACAATTGCACATTTTTCATCATATTCCCTTTTTCAATGCTTCCAAAAGATCGTCAATTTTGCTTGTTGCAACGGCCACCGTCGAGTCCGCTGCTCCGTAATACATTCTCAAATCGCCTGTTTGTTTATCGACAATGACACCGGTGGGAAAGGTAACTCCGGGAACATCACCCATGCGTTCATAGTCGACTTTTGGGCCAAAAATCCAGTCATTGCTCCGGCGTATAACTTTGCACGGGTCGTCCAAATCCAGCAGCGCCATACCAACACGATAAAGGCTTCCCGATGTGGTGACGCGCACGCCGTGGTAAATGATGAGCCAGCCTTCAGAGGTTTCGATGGGGGGCGGGCCAAGACCAACGCGACTGTTATCCCACCAACCCTGTCTTGCGGGAATGAGCACTTGATGTTCGCCCCAGTATTTTAGATCCGGAGAAAATGAAATCCAGATATGCGCTTCTCCGCGGATGACAGGCCGGTGCAGTAAAATATATCTCCCATGTACCTTGCGCGGAAAAAGTGAGGCGTCTTTATCTTCCGGAGGCAGCAAACATCCAAATTTTTGAAACGTTTTAAAATCCTTTGTCATAACCAGCGAAACCACCGGCCCGCCGCGGGAAAATGAGACATAAATGATGGCGTACTCCTGCTTCTCCTCCAACCAGACCATCCGTGGATCTTCTATCCCCCACTGCTCTTCGTTTTGTGAGATTTCCGGCTTTAGCACCGGAGCCGGATCAATTTGCCAGTCGGAATAACCGTTCGAACTTTTGGCAATTGTGAGGTGGGAAAATCCCCGCATGTCTTCAACTCTGACCAGAAGAAGCGTTTGCCCGTCAAGTTCCGTCGCTGCCGGGTTAAAGACTGCATTCGCCGGGTATGGCCAGTCTGTCGGTGTTAAGATGGGATTGTCCGGGTATCGCTGGAATAATCCCTGTATTTTTGAAAAATCCATTCTACTGTTCTCCTTGTAAAATAATGCTGCATTCCTAATCAGATTGCTGATTTTATGATGCATGAAAGAAAAAATGGTTTCAAAGAAATTTCCTTGTATTTTTAACTTGACATCTCGTGAAAATATTTCTATTTTTTGAAAAATTAGGTATACCAGGTATAACAAGTTGTGGTATTATGACAGTCAATGATCCGCTTTATCATCGTGTCGCAGAGTCGATTCGCGAGAAAATAATCAGTGGCAAATTAAAATACGGCGAACGTCTTCCATCGCAAAAAGATTTAACGCTCCAATATCATGTCAGTTTGATCACCGTCAAGCGCGCACTTCTTGAGTTGGTGAAAGACGGCCTTGTGCACGGGCAGCCGGGCAGAGGTGTATTTGTCGGCGTGGTGGCTCATTCTGTGGCTCTGGAAAAGTCAGCCAGAAGCGAAAGTATCGGTGTGATCATCACAGACTTGACCTCACCTTTTTATTCTTCGGTGTTAAGAGCCGTGGAACTGGAAGCAGCGAAACACAATTGCTTTGTTATCTTTTCCAATACCGACCATACTGTGCCAAATGAAGCGCAGCAGATTGAGCGTCTGAAAAGTTTGCCTGTTCGCGGATTTATAGTAGCCTCACGACAAAATAACCGCATGTTGCAACCGCACATTGAGGCGCTCTACAAGGAGACCATGCCTCTTGTTTTTGTTTCTTATGCGCACGATAAAAGAATAAACTATATTGGTACGGACCACAGGATGGGCGGTTATCTTGCGGCTGAGCATCTTGTGCGCTTGGGCTACAAGCGAATTGCTTTTGTAACGCCGGATGTTGATAATCCTCTGAGCATTGCCAGATATCGAGGCTATCTTGATGGTTTGGCTGAAAATGGCTTATCCTCTGATAAAGTGCAAGTGATTGCTGCAAAAAATGACGGCGCTCTGAATCGTTTTGAAAGCGGATACAAGATCGGCAAAAAAATCGTACAAAACAAGAAATTTCCCCAAGCCATTTTTGCTTTTAGTGATTTGACGGCTTTGGGCCTGAAGAGAGCTTTTCTTGAGAATGGCATTCGTATTCCACAAGATATTGCTCTGGTTGGTTTTGATGATGTCCCAATGGCGAGCCAGTCTATCGTCCCGCTTACTACCATTCGACAGCCGATGGATCAGATCGGACGGCTGGCATTTGATACGCTGCGCAGAAAAATTGATGGGGATCGTTCAGTCACCCGAATTTCCCTTATGCCTCAGCTTGTCGTACGCCAGTCCTGTGGAGCCAAGGCAATGGATTCTTTGTAAGAATCTGCATAGCATTTTTAATTCGAATAGCAA
>JAACEJ010000453.1 GCA_011682565.1 Actinomycetota bacterium
TATGACCTGGGAGACGTTGGCCGGCATCGGTTGAATCGAAAGCTTAATCAGGATATCGATCCTGAAACTCTGTGTTTGACCAGAACTGATATTATCGGCATTATTGCCTATTTGCTTGATCTGCGCAAGGGAATGATGTCTGCTGATGATATCGATCACCTGGGTAACCGTCGCGTTCGTACGGTTGGTGAGCAGCTTTCCCAGCAAATGAGCGTTGGGCTTTCGCGTATGGCGAGAACGATCAAAGAGCGAATGAACTTACGTGAGAGTGAAAATCCGACACCTCAGGATTTGGTGAACGCACGGACGATTCTCTCTGTCATCAATACTTTTTTCGGAACAAGCCAGTTGTCGCAGTTTATGGATCAAACCAATCCGCTTTCCGAGATGACCCACAAACGCAGGTTGTCGGCTCTTGGCCCGGGCGGTTTGACGAGAGAGCGCGCCGGCTTTGAGGTTCGCGACGTGCATTATACACATTATGGCCGACTTTGTCCTATAGAGACACCGGAAGGCCCGAATATTGGTCTGATTTCTTCGTTAACTACTTATGCACGTATCAATGACTTTGGTTTCATCGAGGCTCCCTATCGTGTCGTTGAAAAAGGGGTAGCTACGAAAAAAATTAATTTTTTAACTGCGGATGATGAAGAGCAACAAATTATCGCACAAGCGAATGAACCTCTTGACGAAAAAGGTAATTTTGTTAATGAACGTGTCAGATGTCGATATCGCGGTGAATTTCCTATAGTCACTCCTGACAAAGTTGCTTACATGGATGTTTCTCCAACTCAAATCGTTTCTGCCGCTGCGGCACTCATCCCGTTTCTTGAACATGACGATGCGAACCGGGCTTTGATGGGATCCAATATGCAGCGACAAGCAGTCCCATTGCTTCGGCCGGAAGCCCCTTTTGTAGGAACCGGAATGGAAGCCAAGGTTGCTCACGATTCCCGTACTGTGATCCTTTCAAAATGCGACGGCGTTGTAGAACAGGTCGACTCTAAGCAGATCGTCATTCGAAAAGCAAAGAGCAAAGAAGCAACGGATGGTCTTGCCGAGCTTCTGGATTTTGATGAATCAGAAATTGTAACTTACGATTTAACAAAGTTTAAACGAACGAACCAGGATACCTGTTTAAATCAAAAGCCAATAATTGATGTCGGCGATCATGTTAAAAAAGGTCAGGTCATAGCCGACGGGCCGGCTACCGATGGCGGCGAACTGGCACTGGGCAGAAATGTGCTCGTTGCTTTTATGCCGTGGCGTGGTTATAATTTTGAGGATGCGATTGTTATTTCAGAACGGGTTGTTCAGGAGGATATTTATACATCTCTGCACATCGAATCTTTTGAACTACAGGTTCGGGATACAAAACGCGGTGAAGAAGAGTTGACATGCGAGATACCAAATGTAAGCGAAGACGCAACAAAAGATTTGGATGAAAATGGAATTATCCGCGTTGGCGCTGAGGTCTCTGCGGGAGATATTCTTGTTGGTAAAGTTACGCCAAAAGGAGAGACCGATCCCACGCCGGAAGAAAAGTTATTGAAAGCAATCTTTGGCGAAAAAGCGGGTGATGTCAAAGATGCATCCCTTAAAGGTTCCCCTGGATTAAAAGGCGTTGTTATTGATACGAATTTGTTTTCCCGCAAGAAAAAAGATGCAACAACAAAGCGGAGAGACAAAAAAGCGCTCGAAGAATTGGAAGACTGGCTGGTTCGCGTAAACGCTGAAGCTGCGGAAAATCGACGGAAAAAATTGTCTGGTGTTCTCGATGGCCAAGTATCGGCCGGCATAAGAGATTTTGAGTCCGGCAAAATTGTGATTAAAGCCAAGACCCAGATTAAAAAATCCAATATTGAAAAACTCGATTTTGATAATATTGATTATTTAAATCCACTAGTAGAAGATGAGAATACGAATTCTCTTATTGTAAAAATTAATGCTCATTATGAGAAGAAATTGCGCGATGTCCAGGAAGAATATGAACTGCGCAAATTTAAAATAGTTGTCGGCGATGAGTTGCCTCCGGGTATCACTCAACTTGCCAAAGTTTATGTTGCCAAGAAGCGAAAGTTGATGGTTGGCGATAAAATGGCAGGGCGCCATGGTAATAAGGGCGTTGTCGCAAAAATTGTCCCCAAGGAAGATATGCCTTATTTGCCCGATGGAACACCGGTAGATATTGTTCTCAATCCACTGGGTGTGCCTTCTCGTATGAATCTGGGGCAAATACTAGAAACAAATCTTGGCTGGGCAGCGAAAAACCTAAATATTAACTATGCCACTCCTGTTTTCGATGGTGCTTCCCTTGATGAGATAAAAGAGGAAATGGAAAAAGCCGGAGTTCCGACAAGTGGAAAATCGAAAGTTTACGACGGACAAACCGGAGAGTTGATGGATGAAGAAGTAACCATCGGCTGGATTTATATGCTCAAGTTGTCTCATTTGGTTGAGGATAAAATTCACGCGCGTTCGATAGGACCATACTCTTTAATAACGCAACAACCTCTTGGTGGTAAAGCTCAGTTTGGTGGTCAACGATTCGGTGAAATGGAGGTTTGGGCGCTTGAAGCTTATGGCGCGGCATATACCCTTCAGGAAATCCTGACAGTAAAAAGCGATGATGTTCGTGGGCGTTCCAAGACTTATGAAGCTATTGTTAAGGGAGAGAATATCCCTGAACCTGGCTTGCCCGAGTCTTTTAACGTTTTACTTCGAGAATTGCAAGGATTGGGCTTGGATGTGGAATTGAGAAGTGATGGAAAAAAATAGTTATCTTTGCCCAAGGAACATCATCTTAAAAATTGAAATAATTAATAAAATAACCAGGCTCAGTTTTCGAGTTTGGAGGTGATATTTTGAATTATATGATTACTCAGGACATTCCAAAACATAGCACGAAATTTAATTCTATTTATATCGGTCTGTCTTCTCCCGATAAAATTCTTGAACGATCCCATGGAGAAGTAACAAAACCGGAAACAATAAACTATCGTTCTTTCAAACCGGAAAAAGATGGACTTTTTTGTGAGAAAATATTTGGTCCGGTTCGGGATTGGGAATGTCATTGTGGAAAATATAAAAGAATTCGATACAAAGGTATTGTCTGTGATCGTTGCGGTGTAGAAGTAACGATGAAAAGTGTCCGGCGCGAACGTATGGGGCATATCACTTTGGCTGTTCCTGTCGTGCACATCTGGTACTGGAAGTCTTTGCCTTCCAAGGCAGGCTATGTTCTCGGCATGAGTATGAAAAACCTTGAAAGGGTTATATATTACGAGTCGTATGTCGTCGTGCAGCCGGGAGAAAGTGGTCTGAAAGAGAAGGAACTCGTCACCGAAGAAGATTATCTGGAAATATCATCCAGAATGAAAGAGGTCGAGGCTGATGTTCCGGAAGAGCAAAGGTTTAAAGCGCAAATCGGCGGCCAGGCAGTTCTGGATTTGCTAAAGCGGGTTAATATTGATTATCTTGCAAAATTTTTACGAGAAGCCGCTCGCACTGAAACCTCTATTCAGCGTAAAAATGACGCATTGAAGCGACTTAAAGTCATTGAAGCTTTTCGGCGCGCAAATAAATTCAAAGAGAACAGGCCGGAATGGATGGTGATGACTGTCATTCCCGTTATTCCGCCGGAACTGCGTCCATTGGTTCCTCTGGAAGGAGGAAGGTTCGCAACTTCTGATTTGAATGATTTATACAGACGGGTTATTATCCGTAATAATCGTCTTAAAAAGCTCTTGGAAATCAAGGCGCCGGAAGTTATTCTTCGAAATGAAAAAAGAATGCTGCAAGAGGCAGTGGATTCACTCTTTGACAACGGACGCAAGTCTTCTGCTATACGAAGTGACGGAAACAGAGCATTGAAGAGCCTTTCCGATATGTTGCGTGGAAAGCAGGGACGTTTTCGTCAGAATCTCTTGGGAAAACGAATTGATTATTCCGGGCGTTCGGTTATTGTTGTCGGCCCGGAATTAAAACTC
>JAACEJ010000038.1 GCA_011682565.1 Actinomycetota bacterium
CCAGGTATAAAAGCTTTTCATTCAGGAACCTCCATTATGGAGGAGATAAGCTTGAACTGCCTTTTCCATAATTCCCAAGTATTAAAAAACTCATCCATATAGTGAAACTGTTAATTCGCTTATGTCATTCAACGGATTATCGTTTCAAATGAGCCCCTAACTTTTGTAAATGTAAGCTATTGCAAGTTTTCAACAATAACATAACATACTATGTTTTTGGTATAGGAAGACAACACAATCCGGGCAGTACATTTACAGTCTTCGGTTTCCACCTATACTTTTATCTCTATTCTTCTTTTATGTTGCAATATTTATCAAAGCCTGTGATATTGATTAAGTTCTTCTAATTAATGCTCAAATTGTTTTGACCCTAATTGCTCCTTTTTTATCCAAAGTCCTTCTCCTTATGAATTCGAGAGGGGCTGGGGTAAAGATTTTATTCAAATATAATTATTCCAAAAACTGAACGAATATGAACCATACGGCAGATGCTTAGGTTTCAGGTTTGGATGTTAAGGCAATCGGAAAAGTACTTATACAAAGATTTTTACAAGGGTTACAGAACAAACGGTTTTACGAGCAAGGCTACACCTATACACGCAAAGAACCGTTAATTTAGTTTAAGAAAGTATTTTCCAATTCCGGATGGTAGAAATTTTCAGAAAGGAGGTGATAGTCATTGGTGTTGATTTTTGTGGTATAGAATAAATGTTCAGTGGTTTTAATTTAAATGAGGAGGTGATACATTATAAGCTATTTATAAATGGAAGTAAAATTTTATAAGAAAATGTGATACCTACAAGTATATCTATAAAAAGGAGAAAAAAATGGAAAACATGCTACGTAAGGTTAGTTTTCCCTTGATGCTGACTTGCATTGTTCTCTTTCTTTTTCAAGGAGAAACATTAGCTGGCATTACCGGTAAAATTGCAGGTACTGTTAAAGATGCTAATACCGGTGAGGCATTACCTGGAGTAAATGTTGTTATTTTGAGTACATCTATGGGAGCAGCAACCGATCTTGATGGCAATTACTTTATAATAAACATTCCTCCTGGAACTTATTCTGTAAAAGCATCTATGATGGGATATGAAGATGTGACAAAAACAGAAGTAATGGTCAACGCGGATCATACTACTACAATAGGTTTTGACTTGAAAGTTTCCACTATAGTAGGGCAGGAAGTGACAATTGTTGCGCAAAAGGAGATAGTGCCAATGGATGTCTCGGCAAGCCGTATAGTTGCAGAGGCACAGGAAATAGCACGAGTTCCAGTGGTTACAGATATTGCCCAGTATATTAATTTGCAGGCGGGGATTGAAGGTGATATCATTCGAGGTGGAGGATTAGATCAAACGCAGTTTATGATGGATGGATTGATGGTGGTGGACAATCGAGCAAATAAACCTTTGATGATGGTTAATCTCAGCGCAGTGAAGGAACTTAATATTATCAAAGGAGGCTTTAATGCTGAATATGGTAATGTTCGTTCCGGACTCATTAATGTCATTACCAAAGAAGGTTCTCCAACCGAGTATAACGGTTCAATTGATTTTCGCCTAAGCCCACCGCATCTTAAACATGGCGGACCCTCCCTGTTTAGCCCAGAGAACTATTTTCTAAAACCCTATCTTGATCCTGCGGTTTGCTGGGTAGGTACTAAAAATGGAGCATGGGATGAGGGAACCCAACGGCAATATCCCGAATTTATGGGCTGGAATGCTTATTCTGAAAAACTCTTATCGGATGATAATCCAAGTAACGATATGACACCGGCAGAAGCCCGAGATTTATTCCTATGGCAACATGCAGCAAAAGGAAGCGGCAAGCTCGGACAAAAAGAAGGTAAATACGGTAACAAACCAGATTGGAATGCAGACGCCAGCTTTGGCGGACCTGTTCCGATAATCGGGAAGTATTTGGGGAATTTGAGTTTTTTTGCCTCCTACAGAAATAATTGGGAAATGTTCGCACTTCCTACAAACAAGGATTATTATAAAGAACAAAATTCTCAGTTGAAATTTATATCCAGATTATCACCTTCTATGAAGTTGGTGGTCGAGGGATTATATGGAGAGATTAATACTGTAGCGGCAGGACCTTTTAGTGGACGAGATTACTACCTTACGAGCGGCAATGCCATTCTTAATAGCTCTATTACCGGAAATGGTGAGGATGGCATTAAAGGATCTCATCTCTATTTTCCGAGTGCTCTCAGTCCATTCAATATATATCGTTCGATGGAAGGTGTGGCTTTTGATCATATTTTAAGTCCAAGTACATTCTACAATGTTCGAGTCTCGCATACAAGAATTAAAAACTTTAGTAATGGCTGGGATCGAACCCGTGATACAACCATTGTCAAGTACTTTGGCAATTATGGAGTTGATGAGCAACCTTGGGGGTACTGGGATGAAGGAGGGTCCAGAAGAACGATGGATGGGAAAATATATATAGCAAAGGCTGCCAGAACACGTGATTGGTCGGATGTAAATACGTTTAATCTCAAGTTTGATCTTACCAGTCAGATCAACACGTATAACCAGACAAAAATCGGCTTTTTGATCAACTATGATGATATTAATAACGACTATGGTTATAAAGAACCGGCCGCTGAATTCCGTACCTGGTGGCGTAAATCAAGAAAATTTCCCATCCGTGCTGGAGCTTATGTTCAGGATAAACTTGAATTTGAAGGTATGATCGCTAACTTTGGTATAAGATTGGATTATAATGATCCAAACACAAATTGGTACACGGTTGATAGATATTCAGACTATTTTAGAAAACAGTATACAAATGTGTTCACCCAGGTTGCTCCTGAAGAGCCCGCCAAAGGCCATTTAAAGGTCAGTCCTCGTTTAGGCATATCTCATCCAATTTCTGCTAATGCCAAACTCTACTTTAATTATGGCCATTTCTATAGTATGCCAAGATCAGCCGATATGTATGAGATTGATTATGGCGTCTCGGGTGCAACTAATGGCATTCGTTTTATTGGTAATCCATCTGCCGATCTGCCAAAAACAGTCGCCTATGAGCTTGGGTGGGAATATAATTTAATGGATTTGTTACTTTTTCACGTAGCAGGATATTATAAAGATGTCAGCGACCAAACAGGGAGTGTATCTTATGTAAATTATGATGGCAGCGTGAACTATCGTACAATCGAAAACAATAATTATGCTGACATACGAGGCTTTGAAATAAGGATCGACAAACGTTTTGGTCAATGGGTTACCGGATGGCTTAATTATAATTACATAGTAACCAAATCCGGTTATATCGGACGACGAACCTATTATCAGGATCCTCGGAAAGCAAAAATTTATGGGTTGGAAAATCCATACCAGGAACGACCCATCGCACGTCCATTTTTGCGAACTAATCTTGCCCTCACCAGTCCTCAGAATTGGGGTCCGACAATTGCGAGTATCCGACCATTAAGTGATATTAACCTAAGTCTGCTTTTCCATTGGAAAGCTGGTCGCTGGATGACCTACGATCCATTATATACGGGTGAATTGCAAAGCAATTTGCAATGGAGAGATAATTATAGTTTTGATGCAAGAGTAAGCAAAAGAATGAAAATAGGAAAATACGCAATCACATTATTTGCGGATGCCTTTAATTTGTTAAATAATCAGGTGTTTAGCACCAGGGCTTTTGCAGATAATTTGGATGCTCTCAACTATTATAAATCACTCCATCTGCCCATGTATGATGCTCCGGAATATCGGCAAGCAGGTTATACACCTGGACATGACAAGCCAGGTGATTTGAAAAGTAAGGATAAACCTTATATTGATGATCCCAATGTTGATTTTCTCAAATTCCTGAATCAAAGAAGTATCTTTTTTGGAATCAAAGCCGAATTCTAAAAATGTTGACTTTAATAGGAGTATTTGTTATGAAAAAATTATCATACTTGATGATGCTAATCTGTGCAATTTTGTTGATTTTTTCTCAATTTGTACAAGCTAGTGTTTCGAAATATATAGGAGTTGGTAAATGCCAGTCCAGGATATACGATACGACAGAGTTTGGATCAACAGGCGGCCGGCATTATCACGGCTATTATTATACGAATGATTTCATTCGAGGCTTTCTTCAGGGTGGTGGTTGGCATTTGGCTTGCCGGGATTGGACCGATCAATATGGAGAGGTGTATCAAGTTGGCATGGCTGCAGCCGCAGAAATCGCCATTAATGAAGGAGAAGAGATTATTCCGGTTCCTGATAAAGACGGAATAACTATTCATCGCTATTTTCGTTATCAACCGCCAACGATCATAGTCGATGGTTTCCGGTTGGATGAACCTTTTCCACAAAGAGGTGACGAAGTGAATCCGGATGTAATTCCGGGGACCGCTGATATCATGGTTGAATCGACAATTAGAACCAGATTGGGAGTTGAAATACATCAAAGAGTTTTAGCTTGGTCTCAAACAAATCACGACGATTACATTATTGAAGAATATACTTTTACAAACACAGGAAATGTAGATCTGGATGACGAAATCGAACTCCCCAATCAGACTTTAAATGGCCTTTATTTTATGCGAGATAACAGGTGGAGAGACGATTATGGTGCTGGATTACCTAGTTATCGTGGAAATTGGCATAGCTTTTATGGCGAGAGACCCAGTGATAGTTTAAGAATATCTTACGGATATCCACGGCGAGGTGCAAATGTGGATTATGATGAATTTGGTTATCCTGATTACACTAATACTGGATATTTGCAGTCACCTGAATATGTGGGTGATGTTATTCTCCATGTGGATAAATCCCCTAGTGAAAAAGTCGATGATAAAACCCAACCCCAAATGACCGGTACACAATCTGTAGGCAAAGGTTTTTACAGAAAAGACGCTACAAGTTCGAGCCTGGAAAATATTGACCTTATTTATCAGACCATGCAGTTTGGATTTAATCCTTATGACGGCACACCTTACCTGGAAGGTGCTTATCCGGGAACCCATCATACCGTTAGGATGGATGAGATGGGATATGAATTTACTACAGACATACCCTGGAATGCACCACTGGGCATCTGCCATTCATTTGAAGGATTTGGTCCATACACTCTAAAGCCGGGCGAATCTATAAAGATTGTATGGGCTCTGACTCTTGGTTCTCTTTCACCAGAAAAATCATGGGAAGTAGGCACAGCATGGAAAGCCGGAACATGCACATGGGAAGGGGAGAATAATTTAGCCGATTATTATCCTACATTCAAAGATTTTCCTAACATTGCGCCTACGGAAAATGATCAGGCAAAAGACCGCTGGGTATGTACCGGCAAAGATTCACTTTTCAGAAATGCTGCAAATGCTGTATGGAATTATCAGCACAATTATAATGTACCAATTCCTCCTCCTCCACCATCAATTGAAATACATTCTTTACCGGATGGTGTGAACATCTCCTGGGGCAGTGAATCAGAATCTGCGTCCGATTTTGCCGGGTACAGGGTTTATAAAGCCATTGCCAATCCTGGTCCTAAGGTTATTTCTGATACTTTGATGGGATCATGGAAATTTATTTTTGAATGCGGTGAGGGGACAGACAATCCGTTAACGCATAGTTATGATGACATCGAAGCAATTCGTGGACAAGCTAATTATTACTATGTCACAGCATTCGATAACGGAACTGAAAATGGCTCCGATGTACTTGGCCAAGGCAAAAGACTCGAAAGCGCACCATGGTTAAACCGGACAACCAGAGCGGCATATTTAACAAGAGAAGCAGGAACACTCTCTAGTGTGCGTATTATTCCTAATCCGTTTAACATCAGCGCGGATAAGCTACAATTCCCCGGAGAGCAGGATAAAATCGTATTTTATGATCTGCCTCCGAAATGTACTATCAGAATTTACTCCGAAAGTGCCGATCTGATTAAAACAATAGAACATACAGACGGGTCAGGAGATGAATCCTGGGGTGTTTTACAAGAAGAATGGTCCGCATCAGAAACCGGGCAGATTGTTGTAAGCGGAGTTTATATTGCTTATATAGAAACACCCAACGGAGAGAGCACTGTACTAAAATTTGCTATTATAAGATAAAAATCTCCGATAATAACTGTCTATCGTCTGACAATATCAGGATTAAATGGAGGTATAACCAGATGAAAAAACTATTTTTGTATATATTGATGATTTCAATACTGACAATCTTTAGTGTGCCTGCTCACTCTACGATCAAAAAGGTAGGTCAAACAGGATTGCAGTTTTTAAAGGTCGATATCGGCGCAAGAGCAGCCGCAATGGGTGGAGCTTATAATATGGTTGGCGAAGATGCCACAGCTCTTTTCTATAATCCGGCTGGTATAGGCAAGGAGCAATCCAATTTTGACTTGTTTGTCGGCAGAACAGAGTGGATTGCAGACATCACCTATAATGCGTTAGGTATCGTGAAAAATCTAGGTACTTGGGGCAATGTCGGTCTTAGTTTTATTAATGTTGATTATGGCAATAACATCTTGGGTACCCAAGTCGCAGACAACGAGAAAGGCTTTATTGAAACAGGAAATCTTAATTTTGGTGCCTATGCCATTGGCTTGGCTTATGCACGTCAATTAACGGATAAATTCTTGATTGGCGGTCAGATTAGGTATGCTTACCAGCACCTTGGTAAGAGTACCTTAAATGAAGGCGCGACTGTAAAAAATGAAGTTTCCGGCCTTTCATACGATTTTGGAACGATATTCTATCCGGGATTTAAAAGCTTTCGGATGGGCATGAGTATAAACAACTTTTCAACCGAGTTTAAATACCAGAAAGAAGGTTTCGAGTTACCTTTGACATTCAAAGTAAGCTTCGCCATGGACGTATTGGACTTAATAGGCGAGCATAATAATTCTTTGTTAATTTCACTGGACGCTGTCCATCCACGTGATTATACGGAGAGAATTCACCTCGGAGGTGAATATTTGTTTATGAACATGTTTGCCTTTAGGGCCGGCTACAAGTTCAATTACGACGAAGAAGGTCTCACCGCAGGACTTGGCTTTAGCAGTGATATTGGCGGACTTGATTTAAAAATAGACTATGCCTATTCTGACCTTGGAGCCTTTAATATGGTAAACCGATTTTCATTTGGAATTTCATTTTAAAAAACTTGCTCGAGTATTCACAAACCACCTGTCTCCCCCGGCTTTTTGATCGTTTTAACAGCAACTCAAAATAGCTGGGGGAGGGATATGGCCTCTCATTGCGTCCACTATTTTATCAATCTGAGATCAATTACGATATCTTATCGAATGCTTATTTCGGAAAGGAATGAATTGATATCAAAAGCTCAAACAGAGTTCAAAAAATGGCTGATTTCGTTACTCCTTTTAATGACGGCGATTTTAGTATCCGTCTCGTGTGTGAGGCAAAAAACTGATTCTCTTGAAAAGAGTTTTATTCAGCCTCCTGCATCTGCCCGGATGAGAGTGTTCTGGTTGTGGCTGGAAAGTAATATCAGCAAAGAGGGAATTACTCATGATCTTGAGGAAATGAAAAAGAAGGGCATCGGAGGGGCCCTGCTTTATGATGGCGGTTCTTCGTCGTACAGCGTGGCAAAGCGTACACCTGCCGGACCACCTTATTTAGGAGCCAAATGGAGAGAACTTTTCAAATTTGCTCTTAAAGAAGCAAAGCGATTGGATATAGAAATCACATTAAATGCCGGTGGCAGTGGCTGGAATGTGGGTGGTCCCTGGGTTACGCCGGAGTTTGCGGCTCAGAAAATTGTTTTTTCTGATACAGAAATTTCAGGGCCCAGAGCATATTCAAATATTCTCCCTTTGCCTTCAGGCGTTCTCAAAGATAGTTTGGGAAACATTATCTATTACCGCGATGTGGCTGTGTTGGCTTATCGTGTTAACAAGAACATTTCTTTTCCCCACAAGCCTATTCGAAATTGGGCAATGAAAACGGTCAATACCCTTCCACGAGAAGGCATCGTGTGGTCATCCCTTCTTGAAAATGAACCTGCACAGTTAGGTGAAATCGATGTGTACAGTGACTCATTGGTCTACCTCACCCAATTTATGGACGCAAACGGAGTTTTAACCTGGAATTTTCCGGCCGGCAAATGGACAGTGTTGCGATTCGGCTATACGATTACCGGGAAAAAACAGAGTACACCGAGTCCTGCAGGTGAGGGATTGATGATCGATCCCCTGAATCCTAAAGCCATGGATATGCATTTTAAAACTGTCCCGGAAAAATTAATCAAGGATGCAGGAGATCTGGCAGGAAATACACTGAAATATTTTTTCATCGACAGTTGGGAGGAAGGCGCTGTAAATTGGACAGCCGATTTTCCGGCAGAGTTTAAAAAACGCAGGGGATATGATATTATGCCATATCTGCCCATTCTTGCCGGCAAAATTGTCGACAGCAGGCCGACGACTAACCGTTTCCTTTACGATTTTCGCCGCACCATAGCGGATTGTATTGCGGATTACTATTACGGACGTTTTCAGCAATTATCCCATTCCTTTGGCATCCTCTGCAATCCCGAAGCAGGCGGTCCCCATCCGGCACCGCTCGACGCTCTTCAATGTTTAGGACGAACCGATGTGCCGATGGGAGAGTTCTGGGCAAGAGCAAATACGCACAGGGTCGAAGACTGGCGGCGTATTTTTGTCAAACAAAGCGCCTCGGCAGCGCATATTTACGGCAAAAATCTGGTGGCAATGGAGGCTTTCACAACGCTTGGTCCCCATTGGGAAAAAGATCCGTGGCAGCTTAAACCAACGGCTGATAGGGCTTTTTGCGAAGGAGCTAATCAATTTTTTATGGTTAGTTTCACCCACTCGCCTGCAAAAGTTGGCAAACCCGGCTACGAATTTTTTGCCGGCACCCACTTTAATCCAAATATCACCTGGTGGGAGCAGGCAGGTGCCTGGACAGAGTACATTGCGCGGAGCCAGCTCATGCTTCAGCAGGGTTTGTTTGTAGGAGATGTTTGCTATTACTACGGTGATAACGTGCCCAATTTTGTGCCGCTGAAACACATTGATCCATCCCTTGGTCCCGGGTACGACTATGATGTTACGAACACAGAAGTCATCCTGAACCGGATGTCGGTTAAGGATGGCCGGATTGTGCTGCCAGACGGTATGGCTTATCGAATGCTGGTATTGCCGGATCGAGCAGCCATAACGGTTAAAGTGTTGCGCAAAATTTATGAACTGGTTAAAGCCGGAGCAACGGTTGTCGGTCCCAAACCAGTTAAAGCACCCGGACTTACCGGTTACCCGAGGTCCGATCAAACAGTTAAGGTGTTAGCAGATACTTTATGGGGGCCCTGTGACGGAATCATTGTAAAAGAACATTCGTTTGGTAAGGGGCGAATTATTTGGGGGAAACCATTGCGCGAGGTACTTGTACAAGATGGAATTGTACCTGATTTCGAATTCCGAGGTAGCAGTGATAGCTCTTTTCTTGATTATATCCATAAAGTCAATAAAGATGCAGATATTTATTATGTAGCAAATCGGAATGAATGGTGGGATGAAGCAGAATGCTGGTTTCGGGTTGAGGGTAAAGAACCGGAAATCTGGCGGCCGGACACAGGCGATATACAAAAACAGCTTTTGTATACAGTTGAGGACAGCCGGATAAAAGTACCGTTGAGATTAGAGCCATTCGGATCGGTGTTTGTTGTTTTTCGCAAGAATCCAAATCGTGATCATGTGGTCAGTCTACTCCGCAATGGCAGGGATGTTTTTGCTTCTGTTGGAGAACAGGTAGGAACGACCCCGGTCGCAGAGCTTGCCCCTGGAAATGACGGTTACATCGAATTGCGGGCCTGGAAATCCGGCGTTTATACGCTTAAAAAGTCTGATGGACAAGAAATCAAAATTAATATAGATAAAATTCCGGCATCTCAAGAGATTACCGGGCCGTGGCAAATTCAATTTCCTGAAGGATGGGGTGCTCCGGAATCCGTGGTATTAGACAAACTAAAATCCTGGACAAATTCTTCTGATCCTGGTGTGAAATATTTTTCAGGTACAGCAACGTATCGAAAAATATTTAATGTTCGCGAAGAGATTATTGAAAACACCTGTCTTGCCCTGGATATGGGAAAAGTAAAGAACATTGCGCAGGTGCGATTAAATGGCAAGGAGTTAGGGATTTTGTGGAAAAAGCCTTTTCGCGTTAATATTACAAATGCCATAAAACCCGGCGAAAACGAACTGGAAATCGAAGTGACAAACCTGTGGCCGAATCGTTTGATCGGCGACCAGTTTTTGCCTGAAGAGAAAAGATATACACGAACAAACGTGCAAAAATTTACAAAGGATTCACCTTTGTTAGAGTCCGGACTTTTGGGACCCGTTCGAATCTTTGTGGCGAAAAGAGAACGGGTGAGATTGTAATCACAGTTATGACGTCGATCGTTCGGTGCTTACCTCGACGCTCGATGGTGATGATCCTATTGTCATTGTCGATGGTTCACTGTTCAAGGGATGAATAAAAGATAATATTTTCAGCTTTGACGACACTGGCAAAGGAACGTACCTCTAAAAGAATTATGTAAAGCTTGAAATCCGATTGCACCGTTGATTCGGAAGGTTTCGAATGCACCCTGGTCATCAAAAAATAGATCGAAGAGAATTTCTGAAATTATTTGGCCTTAGTGGAATGCTGCTCACCAGCAGTGGCTTGGCATGCGCAAAGAATAGAATGACAAAAAAGCCAAATGTGTTGTTCATTATTTGCGATGACCTCAATGACTGGGTATTATATCCACCCGGACACCCGAAGCCAAGAACACCGAATATGGATCGGCTTAGACAGAGAAGCGTAAACTTTGCAAATGCACATGCTGTCGTACCTGTGTGTGGCCCCGCACGTAGAATCTTATTTTCAGGACTTTATCCCCAGACGCAGAATAACTATGGTTTCGCTCGTTGGGAAGATGTCCCTTTACTTCGGGATTGTGTGCCGCTTCCTCTGTATTTTCGCAATAATGGCTATGACGTTTACGGCACTGGCAAGTTGTTTCACGAGGGGGCCGGCGGTGATTTCTACACAGCTTTTGGCAACGGGCCTAATTACGGCCCGTGGCCATGGAAAGGAATAGGAAGACCGAAATACACGGCGCATCCTGCACAGTACAAGCTTTGGATACGCTTTCTGCCGGAAAATATGCACCGGGACCTCAACTATGGGCCCTTGTCGAATGTTCCAAATTGGCAGGCGGATCCGGCCAAAGGAATACCCGGAGCCAGGGGGTGGTATTATGAAACAGGTAAACCCTTCCGATATGTTGATGATCAAGACCGCGACAAAATGCCCGATGAAATAAATGCCGACTGGGCGGTGGACATATTGAATAAAAAGCATGATCGTCCCTTTTATCTTAGTGTTGGCTTTATTCGTCCTCACACACCTCTGTATGTACCCAAAAAGTACTTTGACATGTTTCCCATGGAAAACGTTCAACTCCCACCTTATTTGAAGGGTGATCTCGACGATTGTGCCACGATCCTGCGTCAGCGATGGCAATGGGGTTTCATAAAGTTTAAGGCATTGATTCGGGCGGGGGGAGAAAGAGCGTGGAAAGAATGGGTACAGGCCTACCTGGCATGTACGGCATTCCTGGATGATCAAGTGGGAAAGATCCTGGAAGCGCTGGATGCGGGTGGTTATTGGGACAACACCATCGTGGTCTTGACCGGGGACAATGGATATCATGTCGGTGAAAAGGACCTCATCCAAAAGTGGCATTTGTGGAACGAGTCCACTCGGGTACCGCTATTTATCCATGTGCCGAATGGCACAGGAAACGGGCTGACATGCGATCATCCGGTTTCACATATTGATATTTATCCCACTCTCGTGGACCTGTGTGGACTGCCCGCGAAGCCCAACAAGGGACGGAGCGGTATGCCGCTTGATGGTGTCTCACTGCGGCCGTTATTGCAACAACCTGATCGAGAGAAATGGAACGGTCGTTCGGTGGCGCTCATGGCTGTCCGGGATGATAAAGAAATTCCTAATTTTTCAGTCGTTTCCCGCCGTTACCGTTACACGCTTTGTGGAAATGGTGAAGAAGAACTATATGATCATGAAAACGATCCCAACGAATGGACAAATCTGGCAGGCATGCCGGACTATGCAAAAATCAAAGAGCAGCTTCGTCAGGAGTTGTTGGGAATCCTCCGTGCAACCAGAATACCGTCAGGATTCCCACCAGGATGATTGTAAGAGTGATTATTTAACAATTCATTTTTAAGCTTTTTCGCAAGAGCTTTTCATTTGTAGTTC
>JAACEJ010000454.1 GCA_011682565.1 Actinomycetota bacterium
CCTTCACATTTAACGGCCCCGGCATTGCACCTCACCCGCCAGGATATCGGCAAACTTTTCCAGGAAAAGCTCGGCGTCGAGTATACCGAAGATCCGGAAGAACTGCTGCAAATTGCAAGGACAAGACTGCGGAAGAAATTTCTGGTGGCAGACATGGGGATATCGGGAGTAAATTTTGCAATTGCAGATTCCGGAAGTTTTTGTGTCGTGGAAAATGAAGCCAATGCACATTTGAGTGTCAGCCTCCCTCGCATTCATTTGGCTGTTATGGGCATCGAAAAAATCCTGCCAACAAAAGATGAACTGCCGACCTTTTTAAAATTGCTGGCACCAAGCGCAACCGGGCAAAAAGCGACGTGCTATGTTAATTTTATCGGCGGGCCATCCAGCGAAAAATATAATGAAGGGCCGGAAGAAGTACATGTACTTCTTTTGGATAACGGACGCTCGAAAATTTTGGCGGACTCGCGTCTCCGTGAAACTTTATTCTGCATCCGCTGTGGAGCATGTCTGAACATTTGTCCCGTTTATCAACAGGTCGGCGGACATGCTTATGGTTGGGTTTACATGGGGCCAATCGGCATTACACTCATTCCACAGTTCCTGGGATTGGTTGAGGGCAAATATGCACCTTTTGCCTCAAGCCTTTGCGGCGCGTGCTATGAAGTTTGTCCCGTCCGCATAAACATACCGCATCATCTTCTTAAACTGCGCAATCAAGTCGTCGAAGCCGGCCAATCAATGAAAATCGAAAAGATGGGCATTGCTGCATGGGCCTTTCTTGCAAAACATCCCATGCTGTATCGGTTTGCCACATGGTTTCCGGCGCAATTTCAAAAACTTTTACCCGGAGAAACGGCCTTTCCCGCCCCGGGATATACCAAAGAAAGAGCTCTCGGGCGGTTCGATCCAAAAGGCTTTAGAAAAAAACTTTTCAAACTGGAAAAAGATTCTAAAAAATCAACGGAGTGAGAATGAATAACAGTCGCGATAAAATATTGGGAGCTATAAAAGATGCGCTGCAGCAGCCGTCTCATCTCCCGCCGACGCCGCAAGGCGTCGATGAGCGTATCAAAGAAGGACTGGCATCCGTAACGCCAAAAGACTATGTCGGTTTGCGGGAACAGTTTAAAAAAGAACTGGAACTTGTTTCGGGAGAATTTCAGCTTGTTCACAGCCCAGACGAAATCGTCACAGCAATTGGCCGCATGATGCAGGAAAGCAATTATACTTCCCTCACAATCGCAGGCGATGGTCCTTACGACGGGATCGCACAACGTGTGACGGAAGAAAACAAAGCTATTCAGCTTGTAAAAGCCTCGGACTATCAAAAGACCGAACGAAAAGAAAAACTTGCCGCAACCGAAGCTGCACTTGTTGACGTAAATATGGCCGTAGCCGATGTTGCCACCCTTGCATTGCTCTACGATGACACGCCAAGTTCTCTGCCGCATTTTTTACCCCTGACGATTTTCGTCGTCATCAGGCCTGAACAATTGGTGGCAAATCTTTTCGAATTGTTTGAAAAACTGCCCACCGAAAAAGCAAAAAATATGACGTTAATTACCGGCCCCAGCAGAACAGCAGATGTTGAAAAAATTCTTGTTCTTGGCGCACATGGGCCGAAAAGGCTGGTTGTATTTATGCTTGAAGAAAAATAATATATACTTGTTAAGGATTAAAATGTAACAAATACTTGTCATTGCGAGGAGTGAGGAACGAACGACGAAGCAATCTCATAACTGCCTGTAGAGTATGAGATTGCTTCGCTCCACTCCGTTTCGCTCGCAATGACATGGTTAAAAAGTATTGTTACAAACTAGCCCTTAATAAGTATAGTAAATGATATTTTCCAAAAGGGAGGCATTCAAAATGACCAGAAAATTTTTCTCCTTCATCATTGTTTCGTTAACCCTGCTTGTACTTTTTTCAGCATTTTTAAGCTGCGGAACAAAAACTGCTCAACAGCAAGCGCAAAAAGATCGGCTGCAATGGTTTCAGAACGCAAAGTTCGGCATGTTTATTCACTGGGGTGTCTATTCCATGCTGGGGTATCACGAATGGGTGCGCAACCTGTGTGAAATCCCACTCTCCGAATATCAGTACTATGTAGACAATTTCAATCCCGTCAAATTCAATCCGGACGCGTGGGTCGACCTGGCAAAAGAAGCCGGGATCAAATACATGGTCATTACGTCGAAACACCATGACGGATTTTGTATTTTCGACAGCAAATATACCGATTATGACATCATGCACAGCAAATACGGCAAAGATGCGCTGGGGATGCTTGTGAAATCGGCTAAAGCCAAAAACGTGCCGCTGGGATTTTATTATTCCATTATGGACTGGCATCACCCCGATTATATCCCGCGACGTTCATGGGAAAAAGACAGAACGACTGAAGGCGTCGATTTTGAACGTTATATAACATACATGGAAAACCAGCTTACCGAACTGGTACAGAATTATAACCCGGCCATTTTGTGGTTTGACGGTGAGTGGGAGCACACACTGAAAGAAACGCATTCTTTTGAGATCGAAAAGATGCTGCACAAGATGAGCCCGGACATGCTCATAAACGATCGGCTTTTCAAGCGCGCGCCGGGGCACGGTGATTTCGGCACACCGGAAAATTATGTTCCCGCCACCGGCGTAACCAATCCCGACGGCACACCGCGATTGTGGGAAGCATGTTACACTATGAATTACAACAGTTGGGGCTACAATCGCATTGAAACGGAATTCCACAGCAAAACGCAACTCATTCGGCAACTCATAGAGATCGTCAGTAAGGGCGGAAATTTGCTCCTGAACGTCGGCCCGACGCCGGAAGGTGAAATTCAGCCGGAATTTGTTGCCCGTTTAAAAGGCATGGGAAAATGGCTGCAAGTCAACGGCGAAGCAATTTACGGCACGACAGCCAGCGTTTTCAACAAATTGCCCTTCTTTGGCCGTTGTACCGTCAAGGGAAACAGGCTCTATATTCACGTCATGGGCTGGCCGGTTGATCAAAAGCTGCTGCTGCCCGGACTCAAAACGGAAGTAAAAAAGGTTTTTCTGTTAGCTGCCCCGCAAGACTCCCTCTCTTTTCAGCGCCAGGGAAATGACATTGTCATAGATCTACCGGAGCGTGCGCCCGATTTGGATGCCACGGTCATCGCTGTCGATCTTGCAGGCAAACCGGAAGTGGAACCCTACGAAATTGTTCCTGCCGAGGACGGCAGCATCAAATTGCCGGTTTACCTGGCGGAAATAAAATCCCGTAGTGGACAGCGAGCGTTCCTGGAGCAGTATTATAAAAAGACAATGTTGACTAACTGGCAAAACGTACATGATTTTCCTGTGTGGGAATTTTATACGGAAAAACCGGCAACTTTTGAATTGCAAGCCAGCTATGCCAGAGGCTCAGGCGGAAGCACTTTTGCCGTACAAGTCGATGACCAGGAAATACCCGGCGTTGTCCACGGCGTAAGAAGCCCGTTTTATCCGCAAAATTTTTCCCTTGGTACTGTCCATCTCGACAGCGGAAAACACGTGCTGCAATTTCACATCAAATCCGTCATGAACAACAATGCGATGAGACTGGAAAAGGTTGTGCTGAAGCCATTGTCGGAGTGATGGCAACAAATAGAATCGTTGCAAGTCTGACAGGGCTTAGATCCCTGCAGAGACCATCGAAAAACCCCGGATGCCTCATTTTTTGAGGCTCCCGGTGTTTGCTGTGCGAGTTAATCCTCATTCCCACGTTTCACATAGGAATGAATTTCCGGACGCTCTGCGTCAAGCTTACTGACATAAACTCTATATTATCACATCCCAATACTCGATGCAGAGCGTCGAAACAAGCATTCCCACGCAGGACAGACTGTGTGAAAATAGTGAAAATCATGTCATTGCGAGGAGTGCCGCCTTAGCGGCGCGACGAAGCAATCCCCTGAATATCAGCAGGTTACGAGATTGCTTCGCTTCGCGATTGCTTCGCTTCGCTCGCAATGACAAAAAGTACAAAAAATAATGGTTTTCACACAGTCTGAGGAGCGTGGGAACGAAAAATTACTATCTACAATGTTTCCAGCCGTAAGGTGCGGACACTCATAAAAGGCGATCAGTTGCCTAGTGCGCACAGGGTTAAATGGGATGGCCGGGATAATTTGGGAAGGGAAGTGAGCAGCGGTGTGTATATGTATCAGTTGAGAACAGGGCAAAATAGCCTAACTCGCAAAATTCTTTTAGGGACGTGAATTAATTAAGTTGATCGAGTGCACCGAACTAACTCCTGCAAAGACAATGCTTGAAAAAATATAAATGGTCAAGTTATTTAATTCACCGTCCTTAGTCAGGTAAGAAACCACCGAGAAGCATAAGCTAGGTAAATTGACTAAAAAAAGGTGAAGGCATGAATCGTTTCGCTTTGCCAAGTAATTTGGTCCTATTGTTTTCTATTTTCTTGCTACGAACTCTATTTTTGGCCAGTGAGTTGTACAGTCAGAACATAAGAAAAATCCACGTTGGTTTTTATGCTCTGGATATCGAGGTCTCGCCATCTGATCCGAATATCTTATATGCGTGCAATTTCAACGGCATGCGTCGCAGCGACGACGGAGGGGAAACATGGAAAGCCTTAAACGGCGACT
>JAACEJ010000455.1 GCA_011682565.1 Actinomycetota bacterium
TTTACATCCGAAATATACGGCACGCTGGGTTTCATTCAAAAAAGAAAGCAAAAATTGGCCGATGTATTGGCCGCTTTAAATATCGATTCTATCGGGCGGCTGGATTTTAAGAAAAAACGCATGCTTGTTCATCAGACGCCTGACAGTGCGCAGAGCTTTGTACCGATTTTCCTTGAAATCCTTATCCGGAAAATGCAACTCGAATCTCAGTTTGAATTTTTGCCGTTTACGCTGGGCGATAATTTTATATCCGATCCGATGATTGGCATTCCCTGCCCGCTTTTGGGCGTTGTAGATGAGTATTGGCACACATCGCATGATGTTCCGGAAACCATTGATTACAATCTTCTTGCACAATCGACAATACTTGGAGCGCTTTATACCTATTTTTTGGCAAACGCCGGAAAAGATGAAGCGGGATGGCTGGCGGATTTAATTGCTGAAAAATCTATGGCCACGATTCAGGAAGGATTTAAATCATCTGATGAACCGGACTATTTTGATATGGTAAGCGCCGCGCAATTAAGGTCTGTTCTAGATATTGATAATTCACCGGAAACAAACAAAAAGATTGAAGAAAATAATTCTTTCTTAAAAACTGAAATAGAGAAAATCAAAGCCGGATATACGGATGATGAGAAAAAAGGCAAAACTGCTAAAAATGAAAAAAATGAGGATATAGTTCCAATAAGGAAATTTGCCGGTCCATTGTCATTTTTGGACATTCCGCTTGAAGTCCGTCGGAGCAATCAAATAAATATGTGGAATCCCAATATTCAAAAAGCGCTTTTCTGGATAAATGGTGAACGCAATCTTGGCGAAATTATTTGGCTCACAGAACAGGAAGCACATAAAAGCATACCTTATCTCAAAGATGTGCTAATGAAACTTTTCGAATACAGGCTCATCCTTAAAGTTATCACTTTTGAACGTTTGGTAAAAGATTTAAGAAAACTTGGTCTCAAAAACGGTGATAAGGTCGCAGTGCACAGTTCGCTAAAGTCACTGGGATATGTTGTCGGCGGCGCAGAAACGGTGATTAAGGCGTTGTTGGAGGTCATTGGTTCGGAAGGGACATTGCTAATACCCATGTTCAATGAACCCGCGCCACTGATCGATTTGCGATCTCAGCCCAGCCGTCTGGGTGTGATTTCCGAGACTTTTCGTACCTATCCTGGGGTTATCCGCAGCCACAATGCTACTCATTCTGTTGGTGTAATAGGTGCCGATGCAGAATATATAGCTGCCGGCCATGAGCAGGCGACACAACTGGGAGTTGACAGTCCTTTTCATAGATTGGCAAAATTGGGCGGATGGATTTTACATTTGGGTACCGATTTCAAGTCCGGCTCTATTATTCATGTTGCCGAAGCCATGGCAAAGGTACCCTATCTGGATGTTGCTTATCCGGGTTACAATATTAAAATTGAATATATCATTGAGGATGGCACACATCGGATCATGGAACCGTTTGAGACACCGGGTGACTCGGTTACATTTATTAAAATTCAACAAGAGATGGAAAGGAAAAAAATAATGCACAGGGGTAAAGTAGGGATGGCTGATTCGATTCTGGCAAGCGGGGCTGAAATTATTAATACATCTTTAGAAATGTTGGAAAAAGATTCTGGAATATTGTTGTGCGATAATCCTGATTGTCCGGTATGTCCCAAGTCGAAAAAGATGATTAAATAGCTGCGTGATACTTGTGGTTTTAACGGAGGTAATTGTTCGATGGAAAAAGATGGCGATTATGGTTATTTTTCGGATGATGGTAAGGAATATATTGTCACAACATTATTAACACCGAAACCCTGGTTAAATTATATTTCAAATAAAAAATACGGCCTCGTTTTTTCACAAAACGGTTCCGGCTTTAGTTTTTATCTTTCTGTGCTTTTGCAAAGGCTAAGTTATTATGAGCATAATTCCTATGTGCCGGACTATCCGCAAACCGGAAAATATATTTATATTCGGGATGTAGAAAGTAAAGAATATTGGACACTTGCTCCTTTAACCGATATAGATGAAATCAAATATGATAAATTTATTTGTAAACATGGTCTTGGATATTCTGAAATAATTAGCCTGAGAAACGGAATTGAAAGCAGTTTTCGAATTTTTGTTCCGTTTGAAAATGATAACCCGGTTGAGATATGGACGATTAAAATTACTAATAAATCCAACCTTAAAAGAAAATTACAAATTTATCCATACATTCACTGGCAATTAACCGGCTACAATCATACTACTAGTTTTGTTGACAAGACCGGCTACATTGAGGCGAAATATGATAATGAAAAGGGGTACATCACTGTATCCATGAGTGATCCTGAAAGCAAACAGCAGTACATGGGTTTTATGGCTGCCGCTTACCAGCCGGATGGTTTTGATACGCGGTTGAATGGTTTTTTGGGAGTTGCCGGTAGCCTACATGATCCCGCTGCTGTTCGAAATGGGAGATGTACAAACTCTGAAACTTCGTGCGAAGCCGTTATCAGTGTATTACAAAAGGATGTTGAACTTGCTCCCGGTGAAAGTCGGGAATTTAACATCATTGTCGGCATTAGTTTTAATACGGATGAGATTGAAAAGTATCGTAATGAATACTTGAAAAATGGTAAAATCGAAGATTCATTTAATGATATTGCCAACTATTACAAAACCAAAATAGCGCAAATGAATATTGAGACGCAATTTCCTCATATTAATCGTTATTTAAACATCTGGCTAAAATATGGGCTTTTTCACGTATTAAAATGGACCCGAGGTCTTGATCGCGGTTACCGTGATGTACTTCAGGATGTTATGGGTACTTGTTCCTTATGGCCGAAAGAAAGCAGAGAGAAAATATTTGATGCGTGTCGCCATCAACTCTATAACGGCACGGCACCGCGCCAATGGAGTGATATTGGAAATCACCACGATATGCGGCTTTATATGGATTCAACAGTCTGGATGTCTTGGGCCATTGAAGAATACCTGTTGAATACGGGCGATTTTTCCCTGCTTGATGAAATGGTTTCTTACCTGGATAATGATGCGCAAGATTCAGTTATGGATCATCTTTTAAAAGGCGCAAGAGTCCTTTATGATAAAAGGGGATCTGATGGTCTTTGCTTGCTTGGGGACGGTGATTGGAACGACTCGTTAAGCAATGCCGGCAGAAAAGGTAAGGGACAGAGTATTTGGCTCACTTGTGCTGCCTATTCATCTTTTAAAAAGCTACACGAGTTGGCGGAGTTTTTGGGAGACAAAGAACTATCTTTTGAAATGGGTGAAAAAGCGGCGGAATTAAAGGAAATCATTAATCGAGTTGGCTGGAATGGTGATTGGTATATCTATGCAATCAATGATGACGGTATCCCCATTGGAGAAAAAAATGAAACGGAAGGGAAAATACATCTCAATGTACAGACGTGGGCATTGTTTCTTAATATTGCAGAAGATGATAAATCAACCAAATTGTTTGATCTTATTGATAATGTTTTAGATACTGAGTTCGGCCCTCAGATTGTTTATCCTGCTTATAAAAAGTACCAGGCTGGAATTGGTCGGATTACCGGAATGATCCCCGGTTTTTTTGAGAACGGTTCTGTTTATTCTCATGGCGTTGCCATGAAAATTCTTGCGGATTGCGTCTATAACAGAAGTGAAAAGGCTATGGAATCATTTTTAAAAGTTACACCTTTGAACCCGAATGTAAACGCGAGCCGGACCGGTCTGGAACCTTATGGTTTCACTAATTTTTATATTGGTCCGGAAAATAAAGCTCGCTTTGGTCAGGCTCCGTACTCATGGTTTTCCGGCAGCATTGCATGGTTGCACAGTTTACTTTATGGTCGTATTATCGGGTTCAGACCCATGTATCATGGCATTAAAATCCAGCCCTGCATTCCAAAAGCATGGGATCGGGTTAAAATGGAACGGCAGTTAAGAAACGCACGTTACGTGGTATCCATTGAAAACGGT
>JAACEJ010000456.1 GCA_011682565.1 Actinomycetota bacterium
CGCTATTTTAACGACGATGAAATGGCAAACAGCGAAAGGATAGCGGTCATTGGCACTGATGTACGCGATAACCTTTTTGCAAGTGTCGATCCGATTGGCAAGACAATAAGAATAAACCAGCATAATTTTGTCGTCGTCGGCTTGTTAACAAAAAAGGGACAGGTCGGGTGGATGAACGAAGATGACCAGGTTATCATCCCGCTCACCACTGCGCAAAGGCGCGTTTTCGGCACGGATTATCTGACAGGCATAACAATCAAAGTTCTGAACGATCAGCTCGTCGATAAAGCGTTCATTCAGGTTGAAAAAATTCTTCGCCGTCAGCATCGCTTACGCCGCGACCAGGACAATGATTTTTACATCCGCAACCAATCCGACATTATCGATACTTTTCAACAGACAAACAAGACGTTTGGTTTTTTGCTGGCATCTATTGCCGGTGTTTCTCTTTTTGTGGGTGGCATTGGCATTATGAACATTATGCTGGTTTCGGTCACTGAACGAACGCGGGAAATCGGCATTCGTAAAGCCCTGGGTGCGCGCAAAAAAGACATCCTATTACAATTTCTGATCGAATCTATTACCCTCAGTCTCTCCGGCGGCACCATTGGAATTTTAATGGGTATTTCCCTGTCCTATGTTCTCTCTACCTGGGCCAATTGGAATGCCACGGTCTCTCTCATTTCTGTTGTTCTGAGTTTTGGATTCGCCACTTTGGTGGGATTATTTTTTGGAATTTACCCGGCAAGAAAAGCATCTCTGCTCGATCCCATTAATGCGCTGAGGTATGAATAACTCTCATTCCTCTATGTGGGAACGGCTTTCCGGATGTTCTGCGTCCAGTTTGCCGACATAAATTAAATATTATCATCTCTCAACATCCGACGCAGAGCGTCGAAAAAAGCATTCCCACGCAGGAGTGTGGGAACGAGAATTAAGCAGAAATAACCAACTAAAACGGAGAAAAAATGAACACAAACATTAACCGTCGCACATTTGTCTCGAATCTGACGTCCGGAGCAGTTGCGCTATCTGTTGCACCGGCAGCCTTGGGAAAATCGCCAAAAGGAAAATCATCATCTGCCAAAACCGTTAAAATCGGCATCGTCGGCGGACGCTTTGGCGCGCAATTTTACTGGCATGAACATCCACACTGTAAGGTCACGGCTGTTTGCGACATTCGCCAGGATCGGCTGGATCATTTAAAAAACACCTACCACTGCGATGTCGGCTATAAAAATTTCAAAGATTTAATTGCCGATAAAAATGTCGATGCTGTCGGCATATTCACACCGGCACCTCTGCATGTTTATATGGGTGTTGAAGCAATGAAAACCGGAAAACATGTGATCAGCGCAGTACCGGCTTGTTCGGATGAAGAAGAAGGGGTGGAACTCCTGAAAACCGTTAAAAAAACGGGAATGATTTACATGATGGCCGAAACCAGCTACTATCATCGCGAAATTATATCCTGCCGAAAATGGGCGGCAGAAAAACGGTTTGGACAAATAATTTATTCCGAAGCCGAATATCACCACGATGGATTGATCGCCCTGATGTTTGAAGATAACGGGCTGCCGAGTTGGCGTCATGGCTTCCCACCCATGCATTACCCGACGCACTGCACGGGAATGATCGTGCCGGTTACCGGTGAACGGCTGGTGGAAGTGACGGCTACCGGCTGGGGCGATGATCATGAGGTGCTGCGAACGAATCTTTACAAGAATCCATTCTGGAGCGAAACGGCGATGTTTAAAACATCAGGCGGCCATTCGGCGCGCGTTGCCGTTTACTGGAAAGTGGCTTCCGGCGGCACGGAACGGAGCCAGTTTTACGGCACGGAAATGTCGTATTATATGCCGAGACCGGACGGAACGCCGGGGATTCTCGCAGAACGGGAAAAAGGGATGTTGAGCAGAAATCAATACCGTGAGGCAAAAGTCAAAATGGCGCCTTTTGAACAGCCTGATCACTATGAACTTTTGCCAAAGCCATTGCGGCATCCCAGCGGACACGGCGGATCGCACACATTCCTGACCCATGAATTTGTAACAGCCGTTCTCGAAAAACGTCAACCCACTGTCGACATTTACGAAGCCCTGGCTTACACAATCCCGGGATTCTATGCTCACCGCTCGGCTCTGGAAGGCGGAACGACTTGTAAAATACCCGACTTTGGACGGGCTGCATAAATTGACGTATCCGCCGCTCAACATTTAATGGTAATTTTTGGAGTGCAACGCTTTTATGCGTTGCATAATTTTGCAATCCATAAAGAGATTACACTCCTGAAAAATAAAATTGAAAAGTACACTTGCCACTAATTCATGCATGGCATCGGAAGCAAATCATTTTATCGTCACATGAACAGGAACACTAATGAACGGTTTTTGTTTATCATTCGTACGAATTTTAATCTGGCCGTTAAAGCTTCCTTTTGATTTTGTATCTGACCATGTCACATTGATAGTGTACTGTTTTCCCTTTTTCTTTTCTATCAGATCCGCCTTTAACTGCGGCGGATCGGAAATGACCTGTAATATCCTGAGACCCGTGCCGAACTTTTTTGTAATTTTTATTGTTCGTTGAAAATTGTTCGTAACATTCAAGAGAATAGTGCCCGGCGAAACAGTAACAGTGGGAATAACGGAACCTGCTACAGGTATTTTTATTATTTTATCATACTGACAACTTGTAGCAAGGGTTACACTTTCTGCAAAACGTCCTTCAGGAAAGTTCTCGGGAATCGTTATCAAAATTTTATATTGCTTCCAATAGTCGGACACATTTGCAGGTTTTTTCTCATTTAATTTCTCCAATCGCACAAGGATATTGGGCTTGCTTGCTATGGCATGCACAGTAACAGGACCTTCTCCAATTGTTGCCACAGTAAGTTCTTTGGTCTGGCTTTCGCCCAAATGTACATTGAAATAAGCGTGTGTCGCCGGTAATATTTTTACGCCGACGATGCTGCAATACAAATGCAGCGTAAGTCTTTTATTGTCCGGATCGTTGGAAACAACGGTTATGGTCTTGTCCAACTTGCCGCGAAATCTTTTTGTGTCGACTGTTACAATTATTTTCCCCGTCTGACCGGCAGGGATGACCTTATCATAATCGGCCACGGTGCATCCTCAAGTGGGAGCAACGCGCTTTAGCACAAGGTCTGCATTCCCCTTATTTTCCACAATAAATTCACCCTGGGCCTTGTCGCCTGGTTTGACCAATCCAACGTGGATACTCGTCGACTGAAACGAAATTTTTGGTGCTGTACCGCTTTCCCGGTTCTTGCCTTTTTGAGGCACAGAGGCATATAAAATACCGACACCGATCAATACGATAAATATAAAACCCGGAACCAAAAATAATCTGGACAAAAAAAGTCTGATCTCTTTCCGCATTCCGATAATCATCTCATCCTCCTTTTCATATCTGTCGCAATTTCCAACCAGACCTAATATAGTTTTTCAACTATAAAAAACAAGAAACTTTTTCACCGGTGAAATTTTATAGCAGGGAAATCAGTTATATTGATTTTTAATAATTGCTTCATTAATAAAGTTATTTGATAATTTGGTCCTGCCATAACCATTCGTACAGAAAAGAAATATTTTTTAATCTTGCTTCATAAAACATTTTATCCTATAATAATAAAATCGAACCCGAAACAAATAAAACCGAGCACATGAAAAATAAAACAGTACAAATATTTTCGCTTCTTGTAGTATTACTCTCTTCGCCTCTTTTGGCACAAAAAAAGGGCACCATCTCCGGCCAGGTTATCGATAGTGCAACAGGAGAGCCGGTTTTTTACGTCAACGTTTTTCTGGAAAATACTACCGAAGGGACGACAACTGATGCAGAAGGATTTTTTAGTATCAGAAATATTCCTCCCGGCATCTATAATCTTATTGTGCAGCACGTCGGCTATGAGATTAAAGTGCTCCAAGTGCATCTTTTACATCAG
>JAACEJ010000457.1 GCA_011682565.1 Actinomycetota bacterium
ACAGCGATTTTGGGAATTTATTTCTTCATCTGAAAATTTATATACGAAAATCATCCAGCCACTGGGCAATAATGCCAAAAAAAGAAATGACGAGTTTTACGAGTCGTACGCACAAATACTCAACAAGTTCACAATAGAATTTGGAAATAAATTTTGCGACAATGGAAATATAAACTGGGAAAAGCTTGTCGAATTCAATTCATCCAAAATTAGTCCGTCACACAACGCCATACAAATCTAAAATATATTTTACCCACGCTTTCCATCAATCCAGATAGTAAACGTTACCAGTAACTTTACATTCCCTCGTTAATGCTTGCGTTGTTTTCGCATCCGCTGTTCCCCTCATCTCCGGCTGCTTTCCTCCAAGCGAAATTTTAAATACTCCGGGTTCTACAATTCGTTTGTACTCTTTGTCAATGAGCGAGAGTTGCCATGGAGTAACTGTAAATTGTACTGTCTGCGTCTCTCCGGGTTGAAGGAAAATTTGTTTAAATCCCTGCAACGAGCGAACAGGGACAGGCACACTTGCTTTCTCGTCCGAAACATAAAGCTGTACAACTTCTTCACCGGCAATTTTCCCGCTGTTCGAAACGTCAACGGAAACGGTAAAAGATTCACCCGACGGTACAGTCGAAGGAACGCGCAGATGGTCATAATGAAATTTCGTATAACTCAATCCGTATCCGAAGGAATAGAGTGGATCACCTTTAAAATATCGATAGGTCTGGCTTTGCATATTGTAATCGGTAAATGCCGGAAGTTGATTCACAGACTTGTAAAACGTAACCGGCAAACGTCCGGCGGGGTTGTAATCGCCAAAGAGCACATCGGCAATTGCTTGTCCGGCAGCCTGGCCGGGATACCACGCTTCAACAATGGCCGGAAGATTTTCCTGCGCCCAATTAACGGAAACCGCGCTGCCGTTCAACAAGACGAGAACAACCGGTTTTCCAAGCGCCTTAATTTTGCGCATCAACTCCTCTTGAATGGGCGGCAAATCCAGCGTAAGCCGGTCTCCTCCTTTAAACCCTTTCACTTTGACGCGCATTTCTTCGCCTTCAAGGCGCGGGGACAATCCCATGAACATGATCGTTACATCCGCTTGTTTTGCTTTTGCCAGTGCATCTGCTTCGAAATCCCTGCCGGGCACGTCCCACAAAAGTTTCATACTTGCATCGCCTGCTTTTTCAAAAAATTCTACTTTTAACTTGTACGAATGACCGGCAATGAGTTTGACATTTTTTGATCGCTTGTGCGACTCGTGCGAGCTTTTAAACTGAACGAGCAAACTGTCATCCAGATAAATGCGAAAGCCCGTGAGTCCCTCGCCACCCAGTGCATACGTCCCACTCACCGGCGGAACCAGTTCGCCTGTCCAGCGAACGCCAAAGTTATCGTCATCCAGTTGATCGAGCGGCGCCCGATCCCACCAATAAAAATCAATATTTTTATCAATGCGTGTTACAACCGGCTTGCCCCTGAAATCACGATTATCGAAATACTCAGCTTTCAGGCCATTCTTTTTTTCTCCGTCAAGCGTTGTAAAAAGCGCGGAAGTGGGAACGACCTCAAACACCGGAAGGTTTTTTGCCCAACGGCAGCCCAATGAATAAAGGACTTTAGTGTTTTGAGAAACCTTGTCGCGAATTCCTTTTAGCGGCGTTATCGGATGTGACGGTATGCCGTTATAATTTCCCAGTAGCACTTCAACATTGTCGGCATTCGGACCAATGACGGCAATTGTTGACAGATTCTTTTTTAACGGCAAAGTATTTTTTTCGTTTTTCAAAAGTACAATGGATTTCCGTGCCGTTTCCCGCGCCAGGGCTGCATGTTCTTTGCTGTCTACAACCGAGTATGGAATTTGCGCGTACGCAACCATTTCATCAGGATCAAACATGCCCAGTTTAAATCTGGCTCGAAAAAGCCGCTTCACGGCGACATCGATCTGTTCTTCAGTGATCAATTTTTTCGCCACAGCTTCCAGCAAACCATTGTAGGTTTTTCCGCAATTGAGATCACAACCGGCCTTTACGGCCAGGGCCGCCGCTTCGGCAGGTGTATCGACGATTTTATGACTTGCATAAATATCGTGAATCGCGCCGCAATCAGAAACAACGTATCCGTCAAATCCCCAGCGATCGCGCAAAATTTTGGTCAGCAAGCGACTACTGCCGCAGCAAGCCTTGCCATCGAGACGGTTATACGCGCACATAACGGAATAAGCGTGGGATTCCATGATACCGGTGCGAAAATGCGGCAGATAGGTTTCGAAAAGATCGCGGTCGGTAATCCGGGCGTCAAAAGTGTGCCGTGCCGGTTCCGGCCCGCTGTGCACGGCAAAATGCTTCACCGTGGAAACGACTTTGAGATATTTGGGATCGTCTCCCTGAAGTCCCTCGACGAACTGCACGGCCATCTTTCCGGTGAGGTAAGGATCCTCGCCATAGGTTTCCATGCCCCGTCCCCAGCGCGGATCACGAAAAAGATTAATATTCGGCGACCAAAACGTCAAGCCCTGGTAGAGGCCCCGTTTTCCGCGGCGCACAAATTCATGATGTTTTGCCCGCGCTTCGTCGGAAATAACAGTGGCAACGCGATGCATGAAATCAGTATCCCACATTGCCGCAAGACCAATGGCCTGCGGAAACACCGTTGCCCTACCCGCCCGCGCAACACCATGCAAGCATTCATTCCACCAATTATACTTTGGAATTCCCAGACGCTCAATGGCCGCTGCATCACTGATCATTTGTGACACTTTTTCTTTCAAGGTCATTCGCGAAACAAGATCCTCAACTCTCTCATCAATGGAAAGATTAGGATTTTTATAGAGTGGTAATTTTTCATAATTGGTTTTTTTACTGCAAGCCATTGTCCCTAAAATGACGAATAAACCTGTTAAAAGGGCAATCGAATATCTGGTGAAACATAACTCGCTCATGATTTCTCCTGATTTTATCCATATAATTTTAAACCGGTTTGAATGCATGGAGGCCGGAAACCGGAGACAGGATTCCGGGGAAATTCTATTAAATAATTGGTACGAATATATCAGAAAAAGCATGACAAATCAAGCAGTTTTTAAAAAAACATGGTTATGGGGTAGGGAAACCTCTATTTTTGCATTTCATATTTTAAAACCGCTGAAGCGGTTGCCAGCCAGAGATTCTCATTTTATCTGTACACCACAATAAATTGTGGTGCTGGTTCAATTTGTCACAACACCATGATTTATCATGGTGCTTATACCATTGAGAATTAAATAAGAACTGCTTTAGCAGTTTCACATTTAAATGGGTGAATATCCAGGACGATCAACTTGCCAACCAATAAGCGAGATATAATATATAAAAAGCATCTTTGAAAATAGGTAACTATTCAGTTGTGCGTTTTTTTAGTGTGAACTTTCTGACATTCCGGTTCCGACGATAGGAGGATACTGGAATGTCATGACTAAACGAGGAGATTCCGGCACCACAGGCACTTCCTTCGGTCGCATTCCGCTCCTCTCCAGCCGGAATGACACTGTAGGGCTAAACAGTTACGAAAATAGTTTTGAAAATTTGCAAAAAGATAGTAAATTGATCAAAGAATTCAAAAAAATTAAATATTGGAGACCGTATGCGTTTTCGTATTCTTTTTTTGTCAGCCATCCTGACCTGGCAGATAAATATTTTTGCAGGACAAGACAATCCCGAGAGCACCATTCCCGAACTGCGTGAGCATATTACTTTTCTCGCCTCCGATTCCCTGAAAGGAAGAGAACCCGGCACCAAGGAATGCGGAATTGCCGCACAATATATCAAAAATCAGCTTCCCGCTAATATGGATTTCTCGCTGGTTAAAAACGGCTTCCAATATTTCGAGGTCGTTTCATCTATTGAACCCGGAGTAAACAACCGGTTTTCATTTTCGCATACGACAGGGAAAATGGAAAAGGATTTCACTCCCATCGCTTTT
>JAACEJ010000458.1 GCA_011682565.1 Actinomycetota bacterium
GCGGGATTTCAAGTCCATCGGAGAGAGTTTCCAGCGTTTGGTCGGGTCCTGGATTCTTGCCTGGAATCGGCGCTCCTGCTCTTCATCGCTTACAGAGAACCAGTATTTAAGGAGGATGATTCCTGAACGGATGAGCATTCTTTCGAACTCCGGGCATGAGCGCAGGAACTCGCGATATTCTCCGTCTGTACAAAAGCCCATTACCCTTTCCACGCCGGCACGATTGTACCAACTGCGGTCAAACAGAATCATTTCTCCGCCAGCCGGGAGATGAGGGATGTAGCGCTGAAAATACCATTGCGTTTTTTCTCTTTCGGTTGGCGTACCCAGGGCAATGACACGGCAAACACGAGGATTCAAACTTTGCGTAATTCTTTTTATGACTCCCCCTTTTCCGGCAGCATCCCGTCCTTCAAAAATAACGACCACTTTTAGCTCTTTGGCTTTTATCCACTCCTGCAACTTGACCAGTTCTATTTGCAGTTTTGCCAGTTCAGCCTCGTAAAATTTTTTGTTTAGCTTGTGCGTTTTTTGCTTTTCCGCTGCCTGTATTTCCGCTTTAGAATCCGCGTTTGAAGATTTGCTTTTCTTTTTTTTGTCCGACATTGTTTCATCCTCCGGCATAAAATTATTTTTCTGATTACGAAAGGAAATATAAAACTCGATAAGAAATCGACTTTGCATAAAAAGTATACCGACAAAACGGCCAAAGTGCACAGATATTAAAATATTTATGAATTGCACTGTGCCTTTCCCAATATATAAAAAAATTCTTTCATTATATGGATTAAAATATTACTTTTAGAAAAACGTACTAGTGCGGATATTGTTCTCAAAAAAATGGACCAATTATGATCACGAAAATAAGAATAAAAAATTTCAAGAAATTGGATGATGTCGAGATCGATTTGGGGAGTGCTGTGGTTTTTGTGGGACCCAACAATTCCGGCAAAACGTCACTTTTGCAGGCCATATCACTTTGGGAATTGGGAATGCGGCGATGGGCAGAAAATCGAAAGAAAACATCTGCAAAAAAAAGAGTGGGAGTTACGATTAACCGACGTGACATTGTTTCTATTCCTGTTCCTTCGGCAGTACAGTTATGGCAGAATTTGCATGTCAGAAGAGGAGTTAAAGAAAATGATAAAATTTCAACAAAAAATATTTTAATCGAAATTATTGCTGAAGGATTTACAAACGGCAAAAACTGGCAGGTTGGCTTTGAATTTGATTATGCAAATCCAGAATCGATCTATTGTCGCATTATGCATGATGCTAATGGAAATCCTATGGAGCTTGCAAGAGAAGTTCTCCACGAACGGATCGGCTACCTTCCTCCCATGTCCGGTTTGGCCGCCGAAGAAGACCGCCTTGTGAAAGGATCTATCAACTCAAGAATCGGAGAGGGCCGAACAGCAGAAGTCTTGAGAAATTTATGTTATATTATTTGGGAAGAATATAATGAAAAATGGACAGCCCTTGTTTCCAAAATGGAAAGTCTATTCAAGATTAAGCTGGACCCTCCATCGTTCGAACAGGCGACGGGACGTATTTCTATGACATACACAGAAGGCAAAAAAAACAACATGGACCTTTCGAATGCAGGAAGGGGTTTTCACCAGACACTTTTATTATTTGCATTTATTTATTCAAATCCAAGTACTGTGCTTTTAATGGATGAACCGGATGCTCATCTGGAAATTTTAAGACAGCGTCAAATTTATAACCAGCTAACTGAAATCGTCAAACATGAAAACTCCCAACTTATCATTGCAACTCATTCTGAGTCTATCCTCGGCGAAGCATCACAACGCGACCGTGTCATTGCATTTATAGGTTATCCACACCCTGTTCATGATAAAAGCCAACTTGTGAAAGCCTTGACCACCGTTGGCTTTGAACAATACTTGCTTGCCGAACAGAAAAAAAGAATAATTTTTCTTGAAGGATCAACGGATCTGGAAATGCTGAAAGCTTTTGCCAAAGTTTTAAACCATCCTGTTTACAAATATCTTGAAGAAGCCTTTGTTAAATATGTCGGCAATATCCCATCTGATGCACGAAACCATTTTTTTGCTTTAAAAGAAGCCGTTCCTGATTTACTTGGTATCGCTTTATTCGATCATCTTGAAAGAGGTGAAAAATTGGAAAAGAGCAACTATAAAGAGATGTGGTGGAAAAGGCGTGAAATAGAAAACTATTTGCCAATTCCTCAGGTTATTTTGCGTTATCTCGAAAAAAGTGCTACAGACCTCTTTACTCAGCCGGACATGAAATTGATGGAGAAATTCATTAATGACTATATTCCACCTGCTGCTTTGCGAGACCCTCAGGAAAGCTGGTGGTTTAAAACAAAAATGAGTGACGATTTTTTAGATAAAATATTTAGAAAATATTTCAATGAAATGGGTTCTCCTGTTTTGATGGATAAAAGTAACTATTACGAATTGGCTCTTTTGGCAAAACCTGATGAACTGGACCCGGAAGTTTTGGAAAAATTAGACTTGTTATTAATTGAGGATTGAAAAAGCTTTTGAGAATTTGCTGAAATTTATTAGGACAATGATATGACACCCAGATTTACAAAACAAGATATTGAAGATTTTGTTGAAATACTTTCCACCGATGATCCGGCAGCAGCAGAGTATGCGATTAGCTCACTTTTGCTCGCCAGCCCGAGACAAAAATTTTCTCTGCTGGTTAAAGCTCTTCCCCAAAGTGATGACCTCAGGACGCAGCGAATTTGTTTTATTCTCAGTTCAATCCCGGACAACCGTTGTATCGATCCATTGTTGGGCGTATTACAGCGAAAAAGCCCTGCTACACGGGTTGCAGCTGTAGATGCATTAAAGCATTATCCGCAATTACGAGTTCTTCCACATTTGGCACGACAACTTTTTTCAAAGGATAAAGATGTACGTGAAAAAGTCGTTGAAACTTTGGGCGAATTTATAAAATATGGGATTTCTGAAGCGCAGGAACCGCTCTTGAAAATTGTGGATGATGAAAATGAAGTCATTAAACTGCGCCGCGCAGCTCTTAAAGCATTGTCCAATTTGGAAGACGATGATCTTTTGCCCATGCTGGAAAATTTACAAAACAGTTCCAGTGCAGAACTTTTTGCAGAAGTAATGTATCAATTTGATATTTTAGATACGAAGGACCGTGACAAAAAACGCTCCCATGTGAATGACCTTATTTCGGAATTGATCTCTGAAAAAGATATTCTGAGGAAAATGTTCTTGTCCGACAAAATTGCTGAAACCGGCAGACTGGGGGCCGAAGTGATTACAGAACAGCTTTTAAGATTTCCGCAAAATTACGAGTTGTTGAGCTATGGACAACAGATTTTTGAAAAACTGGGATTGAAATGTACGCCTGTTTTTGAAAAAATATTTCACGCCTTTAATCAGTTTGATGATATTCATCGAGTCCACATACTTTCGGATTTCGTCATGATTGCCAAAGAAGTCGGAATGGACGCTCTTGCCCCTGCACTGACAGATTATTTTTCCAGAATGCAGGCATATATTGACAAATTTCCGGAGAACGAAAACACGTATTTTCTTTACAAGGCTGAAATACTACTGGCTCTTGCCCGTTTCGGTGTAACGGATATTTTGGACGATTTGAAAGAAATGTTTGGCGATGGCAGCAATTTGGGATTTTTGTATGTGGTAGAAGCTGTTTTTCGAATCGGAGACAGAGATTTCCTCCTGCCGTTGATCAATTTATATGAAAAGGCTTCCGACAGCCGTAGTGATCAGTTCAAAGTGAAAAAAGCTTTCCGCGCAATCATCAGGCGGGAAAAGATCAGACGGGACGATCCGCTGTTTAAAGAGTTGTCTCCGGATAAAAAGAAAAGTCTGGACTCTTTGTTCAACATTAAGCAAAATCGTAAAGTAGCCAACGATCCACTATTTTAATGAGAATGAAAAAATCGCCATTTAGAAAAATAGTA
>JAACEJ010000459.1 GCA_011682565.1 Actinomycetota bacterium
ACTGTTTAAAAAATCCAACAAGTTTTTCCTTCTCTTCCTTGGTAATTTCTTTGCCGTCATTTTCTTTTTTCACCAACTCCTTGCGGTAACTTTCACCCATACTGAGATATGCATTACCCACATTCAAATTAGAGTCGAAATCATTCGGATCCAATTTGATAACCTTTTGGAATAATTCAATCGCTTTATCGTATTTATTGTTCATGTAATAAAGGCGAGCGAGATTAAAGAGTAAATCCTTATCGTCCGGATTTTTAGCCAGGGCTTTTGAATAGGTATCTATCGCCTCATCTTTTTTGCCAAGGAAATCATAGGCAAGAGCAAGATTGGCTATGGCATCGCTGTTTTCAGGCTCAAGCTTCAAAGCTTTTTTTTCCAACTCTACAACCGGCTCGTATTTCTTGAGTTGGAAATATATACTTGCCAGTGCCTGCATGGTTTCCATGTTATCAGGTTCAACCTTTAGAAATTCCTCATAAACATTTTTGGCAGCATCGAGGTTGTTTGACCGGGTATAGGCATAGGCCAGATTCTTGTAGGCCTCAGCGCGCTTGGGATCAATTATAAGACATGTTTTAAACTGCTTGATGGCACCTTCGATATCGCCACCATTAATTCTGCTCACCCCTGAATTAAAAGTTGTAACCCAGTACTTTTCCCGATTACTTTTGATCTGAGCCTCAAATGTGGGCGAGTTTTCAAGGGATTTGTCAAAAGCCTCGTTCATCTTGGCCCATTTACCCTGATTTCCATACCCCTCACCCAAGAGATAATACGCTTCAGCATCATTAGGATAAAGTTTAACCGCCTGCTCCAATTGTTCAATTGCCTTATCCCAGTTATCCTGTTGAATGTACACTTTTGCAGAAGTAACTTCCTTTGTTTGACACGCCGTCATGAGCACTAATGCGAGGCTGCCTAACAATAACACAAATACGGCAATTTTCGCTCTCATTAAAATCTCCTGTTTGTTTTAGTTTTATTGGATAAAATTTGGCAAATATAATGTTATTTCAAATTGGAATCAAGATTTTTTTTTAATCCGGCCAGGCTTTGTTCAAACGGCTTTTTGAAAACACCCTCTTCCGTAATAATTGCTTCTACAAGCTCATTGGGTGTAACATCAAAAGCGGGATTATAAACCTTTACATCTTCCGGCGCAACGAGTGACGAGCCAAATTTTCTAACTTCTTCGGGATCACGCTCTTCGATAGGTATTTCATCACCGTTTGCAAGATCAAAATCAAAGGTGGATAAAGGTGCTGCGACATAAAAAGGAATATTGTGTTGCCGTGCCAAAACAGCTAATCCATAGGTGCCGATCTTATTTGCCACATCTCCGTTTCGAGTGATTCTGTCCGCCCCGACAATAACTGCATTGACGAGGTCTTGTTTCATTACGGTTGCGGCCATGTTATCACAAATGAGCGTAACGTCAAATCCATCTTCCATGAGTTCAAAGGTTGTCAGCCGTGCTCCCTGAAGCAACGGCCGGGTCTCATCGGCGTAGACCTGTACTTTTTTGCCCATTTCCTTTGCAGCGCGTAAGACACCCAGAGCTGTCCCATAACCACCTGTCGCCAGGGCACCTGCATTACAATGTGTCAACACATTCGCACGCATTGGCAAAAGCTCGGCACCGAATTTACCAATTTTCCGGCATCTGTCGATATCATCCTCTAAAATGCTTTGCGCGGCTTTTAAAAGCTCCAGTTTAATTTCCTTTAGCGGTTTATTGAGATTGCCTGACAGCGCAATCCGCATCTTGTTAAGCGCCCAAAATAAATTTTTCGCTGTCGGCCGAGTTGCTTTCAGATCATCAATCGCTTTGTTTGCTTTGACGAGAAAGCTGGTGCGGTCAATATCGCTGGCGTTCCAGACGGAAAGGACAACACCAAATGCAGCAGCAATACCAATTGCCGGTGCGCCGCGTACACTTAATTTTTTAATGGCATTCACAATCCCGTTGTGATCAGATATTTCAAGTAATACCAGGTCATTCGGCAATTGGGTTTGATCCAAAATCCTGACTTTTCCATCATGCCATTGTACTGTTGCAAATTGTTCCATAAGATCTCCTGTTACATTAATCCCGCAATTGCAGGGATGACTTTATCATAATTTCCAATACTTTCTTGCTGGCCCCTATATTTTCCACGATCATTTTTTTAGCAATCTGCCCTCTCTGTTCACCGCTGCCCGGATCATTCAAAAAGTCCCTGATCACTTGTTCAATTTCAGTTTGATTATGAATGACAAGCGCCCCTCCTCTGTCTTTAAGGGCCTTGGCTTCGATAACATTGAGATGCCGCGGGCCAAAGAAAACCGAACACCCGTAAGCTGCCGGCTCAAGCACACTGTTAACGCCGAGTCCGAAGCCGCCGCCGATATAAGCCAGCTTACCCAGCGCATATAAATTCGCTAAAAGGCCAAATGCATCGACAAGCAAGATACGAAAATTCCAGTTGCCCGATGGTCCCAATTGTGAATATCGTTCTATTGCAACCCCTGCTTTTTGAAAGAACACTAGAATGTTATTCACATTTTGTGGAGTCAGTTCGTGGGGGACGATGACAACTTTAAAATCAGGAAATTCGTGTAAAATTTGCTGCAAGGCGGGCAGCAAATGCTCGTTGTCAGTTGTCCAGGTACTTCCGGCAACCATGGTCGTGTTTATATCAAAATAACCTGCTTTTAACAGCGGATCGATCTTTCCGGTTTCACAGGTTCGATAACCAACCTGGTCGTACCTCGTATCTCCAACAGCAATCAGTCTGTCCGGCCAAGGATAAACACTTTTCAGCAACAAGGCGTTCTTGTCAGAAACAGCGAATACGTTTGTGAATGTAGAATACACAATTCGATAAAGGAAAGCGAAAAACTTGTACACTTTACGTTTCTCATCCGAAATGCTGGCGTCGATTAAAAAAGAGGGAATGTTGCATTTCCGGAGACGCCATTGAAAATTCGGCCAGATATCATGACGGATGACGCATGCGATAGCCGGATTAACAATATCGATAAATTTTCTGGCGTGCCAATAAGAATCAATCGGAAGGTATGTTATAATAATTTTGTCATCATTAACACGGACATGCTCATATCCCGAGGGGGAAAAAAAAGAGAGCACAACCTGCCCCTGCGGAAAATGCTTCTTAAATTCTTCAATGACGGGTTTGCCCTGCTCAAATTCTCCGGCTGAAGAAATATGCATCCAAATACGCGGCTGTCCTTCAGCAAGGGTATCAATGCGAGTTTTTAATTTTAAAAATAAGCCACGACGCCCTACCAACCCCTTTTTTATTTTTGCATTAAAAAGTCCCGCAATGTGCACAGAAACAAACAAAAGCGGGACAATAATTATATTATAAATGATGAAAAATATTTGAGACATTTTGTACTTGCGTTAGTATCGCAAAGGATTGCGATTCAATTGTATTCCTTATAAGCTTTTAATTTTTCGTAATCCGAGCCGACAATCAAGGTTACATCAGTTGCAGAATCTGCATTTTTTATTTCCAAAACGCGATCCTTTTTCAGGCCCAAAGTTCTCTGAAGTTCTCTAATCTCGCTTTTCTTCCTTTTCCCTCTGTCAATGAGCACTGTTTTTTTATAACTAAAATCCGGCTCATTGCCTACCACGGCATTACCCACCAACCGCACATCACAATTATTTCGTTTAAAAATTTCGGCGAATTGATTCGCAATACCGGCGACGCCGCAACCGTTCTGCACCTCTACCGTAATAGGATTTTCGATGAGACTAACACTCCCCTGCGGCGTTGTATCACCAACCAGGCGATGAATGAGTGATGAAATGAGAACACCATTAACAACAACCAACGTCCAAATGACAACCAAATTAATCTTGTTTTTCAATGCATCCAGAGAGGCTTTGGGTTTTTTCCTAGTTCTGCCTCTGGTGGCTGGCTTTGTTCTGGTTGTCTTTCG
>JAACEJ010000460.1 GCA_011682565.1 Actinomycetota bacterium
CCTTTTCCCACAGGGTTGGTAATTTCATTGTTTTCCAACCTGCAGTTTTCAGATCGGGCTTGTTCCAAACCGGGCTGCCGTTACTGAATCCGGCATCGTTTTTTATAATGTTTTCATTCCACTTTTTCAAATCGGCTTTGTATTTCGCTATAGGATCGCCTTTTTCGGTGGCCTGTGCTTCAATCTTTTTTACCGCATCAACAAAATCCGGCAGCTTCTTGAGCGCTTCGCCGCTTGTCCATGCTTCGGCAATCGTACCGCCCCATGAAGTGTGGATAAGGCCGATGGGGACGTTGAGGTCTTTGTACAAATGTCGTCCGAAGAAATAAGCAGCGGCTGAAAACTCGGGGACTGTTTTCGGACTGCATTCCTGCCAGCCGGAACAATTTATCGTATCCAACGGCACAAGACTGGTGGTGTGTTTCACCTGAAACAAACGGATGTTGGGATAATCGGCATTGGCGATTTCCTGCTTGTAGTTCATCACTTTGCCCCAGCCTTCCAGAGGCATCTCCATATTGGATTGGCCGGAACAAATCCACACTTCGCCGACCATTACATTTTTAAACGTCTTTGTTTTTTTACCTATAACTTTTAACCGAAATGGTCCGCCTGCAGACATTTTATCCAGATCGACCCTCCATTTGCCATCCTTTCCCACAATAGCCGTTCTGCTTTGATTCGCGAATTCCACTTTCACTTTTCCGCCCGGATTGGCTGTTCCCCAAACCGGCAGCGGCATGTCGCGTTGAAACACCATGTTGTCACTGAATAGCGTCGGCAAACTAAGATTTTTTGCTGGGCCGGCAAAAAACGAACAACCGGCGCCATAGATGAACAAGAAGGATAATGATACAAGCACTTTCAGAGTCTTCATGACAAGCTTCTCCTTTTTTGATTAGGTGTACTTTTTCTAAACATATTTTAGAATTTTACAATTTAGTCATATTGCTTTATTATCACGGTCGGACATTTTTATGAAAACGTTCCCGGATATCCCTATCCCAGAGATGAATAACAAAAGGGGTTCGCATGTCGATTGTTAATTTTGAAAGATTCTGAATAGTAAATATTGCATAGTCACATGTTCAATTACAGAGAAGATTTTGACTCTTTTTCAAATAACGGCATAGGTCTGCACAAAACGGATTTCTTTTTTGATACCCTCAGGCATTTTGTACAAACGTACTCGGGATTTTTTACCAGTTTTTTAAACTTTGAATAATCTTTGTGCAGGGCTTCTTTATCCCACTTGCACAGTGTTCTTGTTTTTTTTGACACTTTTTGCACCTCGCTGCTTTTGCCAAGACAACAAACAGGCGCAACACCCTATTTCAATTTAATTTCAAAATATACAAACAGGCTTTACAGAAAGAGACAAAAAGTCCTTATTTTCTCTTCAGAAGGATTCTGCGTCAGGCATCTTTTTTGATAAACGTCGCCTTGTCGCTAACCATGTAAATGACAGCCTGGCCGTCAATGCAAACCGTTCCGTCAGATTTTGTGCATTGAATTTTCAACGTAACAATCGGCTTGTCCTCGCGCATGTGCACAACCTCTGCACATGCGGTAATCGTATCGCCGATAAAAACCGGCGCTTTCATATCAAAATTGTAATTGAGCGAAACGCCGCCTGGTGTAGTGAGTTCGCTTGTACAGTGTTGTACCATAGAAGCAATTAAAAAACCATGCACAATCCGCCTGCCGAATTGCGTATTTTTTGCATATTCTTCGTCAACGTGAATCCGATTAAAATCACCGGTGATACCGGCGAAAAGATACACATCGCTTTCGCTAATGGTTTTTGCAAAAAAAGCCTTTTGGCCAATGTGCAAATCATAGATATGTTTTTGCTTTAATTCGTCGAACATTTTTTAATATAATATAGAGAAAGCATTCAAACAATCAATTTTTGCCTCTTTTTAAAAACATTTCTTTATTCTAATCCTTTCTCCGCAAATCGCTGTATTCATCTGTAATAGAAAGGAAACGGTCGATGTATTTTGAAAGGTTTTCATTCTTTTTTTGTTTCATGTGAGGAGGTTGATGATGATGCGGACAATTACTTTATTCATTCTGATATTACTTTTATCCCTCGTACCATTCAGGTACTCGCAGGCGAACACATTTCAAGTGATAACAACTGCTGATCAGGGAGATGGATCTTTAAACTGGGCAATCGCCCAGGCCAACAATTCTGCCGGCGCAGACACTATTGAGTTTGCCATACCCACCACGGACGAAAATTACAATTCACTTAAAAAATACTGGGTCATTTATATTTCATCCCCTCTCCCCTTTGTAAATGACGACAGCACATTTTTTGACGGGACCAGCCAACGCTTAAATATCGGTGTGGACAATCCTAATGGGCTGGAGATAGCCATTAACGGCAGCAAACTTGCACCGGAGCTGCCCGGTATTGTCGTGCTCTCTGCTGGCAATCATTTTCATGCTTTGAGCATTGGTGGCTTTCGCGCACCGACAATCGAATTTAGAGAAAGCGCCCACCATAATATCATCACGGGATGTTATCTCGGTACCGAGGCAAACGGCCTCTATGGCTATAACGTCAAAAACAGCATTGGAATTCTTCTCGATAGCGGCGCCCACAACAATACCATCGGCGGGATAGCTGAAAATGGAAATGTGATTAGCGGTTTTTATGAGCAGGCAATAAAAATCGAACAATCATCGTACAATAAAATTATCGGCAATTATATCGGCACTTCGAAAACAGGGCAAAAAGCAATCGGCAACGGCTGGTGGGATTATGATCTTTTTGACGAAAGCAAACCGCCGACCCGGGGTGCATTTGCCATCCAGATAACTGCCGGCAGCAAGGCAAACCTGATCGGCGGAACGGTTGCAGGGGAAGGAAATATCATTTGTGCCGGCGGACGGGCGGGAATACGCATTGAATCGGCAGGAAGCGACAGCAATGTGGTTCAGGGCAATTTCATCGGCGTGGCGGCCGATGGTGAAACCGTTCTTGCAAACGGAGAATCAGGTCTGCAAATTGCAGACGGAGCCGCTTATAATTTAATTGGAGGTACTGAAGCGGGCGCAGCGAATGTTATTTCCGGCAATTGGTCCAGCGGTGTGCAAATGCGAAACGGCATTCACCACAACATTCTTGCCGGAAACCTGATCGGCACGAATGCAGACGCCACGACTGTTCTTAGCAATCAACACAACGCCATTTACTTTTTTGGTGATATGACCAATGGTTATCCGCAAAACAACGAAATCGGGCCGGGCAATACAATTATTGCAAACGGAGCGGACGAGGATGATTATGAAAGATACGGCTACACATGGGCGGCAGTGAGACTGGACAGCGCAGGAACAGCCGGAAATCTGATTTACGGCAATTTTATCGGCACAAACAGTGACGGCACTTTACAGAGCAGTTACAACTCGGGCGTCATTATCGGCAGCGGCGCGCACAATAACCGGGTCGGGCCGGAAAATGTCATTGCAAAAAATAAAAAATACGGCGTATGGGTTCGGCAGGACAGCACCAGCGGAAATACAATCACACAAAACAGTATTTACGATAATGGCTGGGGTGCGATTTTCCTGGACGCCGGTGGAAATAACGAACTTGCGGCACCGGTCATTACATCAGCAGATGAAAACGGTATTACCGGGCTGACGATTCCACGCGGTATTGTCGAAATATTTTCCGATAACGCAAGCCAAGCGCAAAATTATCTGGCAACGGTTCTTGCCGATACTTCCGGCGTCTTTTCCTGGACAGGTACCATAGAGCAGGCCTTTGTTACAACAACCGCAACAGATTCCGGTGGGAATACATCTGCTCTTTCCAACAGCGTCTCACTGCCGGTGGAATTGTCTCATTTTAACGCCCAGATTTTGAAAAATAATGTTGTGAGACTTTTATGGGTAACCGCAAGTGAAACGAATAATTTCGGCTTTTATA
>JAACEJ010000039.1 GCA_011682565.1 Actinomycetota bacterium
TTTAGAAATAAAAGAAAACGGAACGTCATCATGAAACAAGTCACCCATGGAACAGATGAAAATCTTTTTTGGTTTGGTTCCGAAATCGCGTTTCAACTCTTTTGGATGACATGTCACCTCGAAGCCGTTCCGATATTTATCGCCAATTTTTGGGTTGTTTTGCAGGCGGTTTGCCATCTTTTCAGCATAGCAATTTTGACAGCCGGCGCTTATTTTGTCGCATCCAGTGACCGGATTCCAGGTTATATCTGTCCATTCAATTTTTGACATATTCTCCTTTATTCATAATAAATAAAATAGTTCCCGTTTTCAACTTCTTGCCATACCCTATAACCGGACATAACCAGCGCCACAATTACATTTTCTCGGTGTGCCTGATTTTGAATTGAAAGCCGTCCGGATTCTGTTTCTGCCTCCTCTTCCAGTTCATCAACTCCAAACTCTTCGAAAACTTCAGCCGGGATTTTAGGTTTTCCGTTGAACTTTTTACGCCATTGACATAACTGGCTTGAACTTGCTCCTAATTCTTTCAGTATGTCTCCTGTTTTTTCACCGTTTTCTTCAGCTGAATTGCAGCGTTCAACAATATGGAGCCGTTCCTTATCTGTTCGTCTTTTTCTCATGATTACCCACAATTAGAATATTCACTGCAATTTTTGATATTTAAAGTTTTGATTCACGAGCACCCTGCGCTAGACCCGCATACCTCGCAGCAAAAACAGGTTCCGGTACGAACAAAGTCTGTACTTCCACATTGATTACATGGTTGATGATCTGAAGTCTCAACCGTTTTAGGTGTTTTGTCCCTGCCTGTGTGCGTTGCATAAATAACTTTCAAGGTTTCCAGTGCCCCAATCAAAATATCTTTTTCAATCGGTTTTCGGTTCGTCATTACCCGTATAGGATTTTGACTAAGGATTTCTTGAATCTCTGACTCTGTGAGATTTGGGATCCCGTTGGCTGGCTTGGCTTCGTATGAATATGTTTTCATTTTTCGAGTAGTTGTTTGAATTTTTGTACCGCATGATAAGCATATGCAATATCGCCCGTCCTCCCTGAATGATCGATAAACTCTTGCATTGCTGATTCAAGATCGTTTATTCTTTTGTCTTTTACTCTCAAATCGTTGTCGGTTTTGCATTTACCGCAAGTATCACTTAACCTGCCTGATCCGATAAAAGCGCCACATTTACATTTCATCCTTTCACCTTCCCAACTCGTTTTAAAAATTCTCCAGCGGTTTCAGTGCCTATCCTGTGGCGATTCACGAAATATTGAGCAAGTTCTTTTTTTAGTTCGGTGTTAACGAAACCTTGAGACTTTTTAAGAAACAATGCTATCTGTGGTTCGTTCATCCGGACCCCATCGACATCATGCCTCTGTCCGCACCCGTTTTTATTCCCGGCCCTGGCTCTGTCTGATGGTTTGATGTATGGTGTGTAGCTGTAGCCTTTTGTCATATCCGCCTCGAAAATCCGATTGTTTGGCCGTCCATATGCTGCACAGTGAATACATCTATTAAATATTCAGCTCTGCAAATTTCCATAAAAGTATCAGCATCAACAATGCCTATCACCCCGAACTCGAATCTTTTTGTTCGCGGGTTGAAATATTCGTTTATCATATTGATTTCAGCCTGAAAATTTTGAATATAATCCAAATAATCCAATCCGGTATCCATCCACAATTTTTCACCAATCTCAGTTTTAGGCGCCGTTTCCATATGTTTTTAAAGTCAATTTGTTTTGCGACGCCGTGACACTTATCACAGAGAGTTATTAAATACTTACCGGGTATTTCCCATGGCTCCGCATTGCTTAAATAGTTCTTATGGTGAACATGTAGCGTTTTTTCTTTCGATAAACAACACTGACATTTAAATCGATCACGTTTTAGAATTAAAAGCCGTTTTTTCTGCCAGCGTGGATCTTTAATTTTTTCTGAATATTTCAACCGCTTTCCACATAACGCCCATTCGCAACATTGAAGATCAGCTTTTTTTTACCTACTTTGCCGATCTCCTTGAATCGTACTTTTTGAATCAAAACCTCTGTTGTATCTTCTTCAAAATTCCTGTGAATACAAATACAATTATCAGCCTTATTTCTAAAGTGAGCACTTCCGGCGATATCGTATGGAGTTGGTACCGGATAAGAACCGTCTCGTTTTTTCTGCAATTTTGTCGGGTGTGCTACAATCCATGTATGAATATTATTGATTCTGCAGAACTTCCTTACTTTTGATAATGACTTTGAAATATATACGGTTTCGCCGTCCTTCCCGATTTCATGCTCTAATTCATTCCATGGATCTATTAAAAGACCGTTTATCCCGTCTTTAAAAATTGATGACCTAGCTAATTCGAATATTTTATCAAGAGTTTGGTCTGACTCTTCTCCTGGCATGATAAAATGAAAATGGTCGTTACACCATTGAACAGCCTTTGCCAGTTCATCTTCAGACATAGCGCCGTTATAATGCTTGTCAAATGGTTTTCCAATATAGATCTCACAGAATTTCGCAATGTGTCTGGTAAAAGGGAAGTTTTCAGGTGAAAATATACCAAACGACCAACTGTTTGAAAGCGCCAGATTGACGAATAAATGATCCATCCAACTTGATTTTCCATGGCTCGGTATTCCGGTTACAACTGTAAATTCTTTTTGCCTAACATTATAGAATTTATCAAGCCCATGCCATCCTGTAGAAATTCCAGGTTCAAAACCATTTTTCCATAAATTATAGATGTCACTATATAAATCCTGAACGTCATATTTTCCGACAACTGGATATGGAACGCAATTTTTAACAACTTCAACCGCCTTTTCCTTTCCATGTTTCACTAAAACGTCGTTAATATCTTTGCAGCCGTCTGGATATTCAGCCTTAAAACAACGCTCAATCCCTAGACGTCTTGCTATCTCATCCCTAAATCTCGCCCCGACTGGGTCGCTATCCATTACGAGAAAAACCCTTTTGTATTCTGGGAATATTTCTTTTAATGATTCAATGTATGAGAAATCTATGTTAGTGATATCAGTGTTTTCCGGTGGAGCACCGTTAGGAGGGGACAACGTGCTATTAAATCCAAGTTCGATCATTGTCAAACAGTCCGGCTCTCCCTCTGTCAAATATAAATCGCCTTCGTATTTGAATTTATCTTTTGCCAACGGCGCATATAACACAAGTTTGGCATCCTTTGCCATTCTCATATTTTTTTTTCCGTCCCTGTATTTTTTATTAATTAACTCGCTGTCCATGAAATAATTAAAAACAATGCAATTTTCTTCCTTATCTGTTTGGGGCATAAATATTGATTCATATGTTATCCCGCATGATTGCAAAGTATCCTGAGATATTCCGCGGTTTCCAAACCATTGTAAAATATTTGTTGGGAGTTGGTAGTCTTTGATTTTTGCCGGTCTTTTATAGATCTTTTTCGGTATATGCATTCGAGCCTTTTCAATAGCCTTTAAATTAAGTGAGCCTTTCCAGCCGCAATGATGACAATGCCAAATTCCCGATTCAATATTAACTGCCAAATCCTTTAAATTTTGTTTTTTTCTGTGTGGTGTGCATTCTGGGCATGTAATCCTTTGTTGTTTTCTGCCCTGATTATCAATTATTATTCCGTAATCGGAAAATTTATAGGTAGTCATACTTTACTTTAATCGGGTGTTTTTTATTGATTCCCGCAAGATCTGACGTTGCCCAGTTCATAATTGATCTTGACCATTCTGGCCTTTTTGTTTTTCCATCCTGGAAGTGATTTAGACACATTTCAACATGTATTTTTAAGGCTTCGATTGAGATCTCTTTACTATTTGCCCATTTTAAGAGTTTTTCGGATATTTCAAAATTTTCAGGTTCAGGTGCAAAAGAGTTTTTCTTTTTAACATTCTTAATATTATTAACATTATTGTTTGTGTTCCTTTTGGTGTCTTTCTGATGTCTTTCTGGTGTATCGTTTGGTGTTCCTTTTGGTGTTCCTTTTGGTGTATCGCATTCATTTTTTATTCGCTGGTAAGCGTTATAATTACAGATAGTTATTATACTCGTTTTGTTGTCCTGTTTTAACATAATCATTTTTTCTTTTTCAAGCCATTTTAAAAATCTTCTAACTTTATTCCTTGACCACTTCCACCGCTTTGCAAGTGTGAGCTCAGACCTACCTGTCTGGCTTCTTTCGATCGGAATCTGTATCCCCCTTTTAACAAAATACCCTGGAGAATGATTAGCAACCCCAAAAAGATCAACCCACGCCTGCGGTTTTGTAAACGGTTCAGATAGCCAGAAATCAGACTCAAGAAAGTCTCTTTCCACACTAAAATAACCCGGCATTTTAAACCCAATTAATTGAACGTTGACAAGTATTGATTGAGCTTATAAATAGTAACCGCTTGTGGCTCTCTTGTTTCTTTCTCGATCCCAATTATAGTATGGACAGAAACCCCAGTATTCTCTGAAAGTTTTTCTTGGCTAACCCCGTTTTGAATCCTAAACTCCATCAAATCCTTACCGGTGTTTATTTTTGTTAGTAACATGTAGTTTTAACCTCCATTATTTTATGTGTGTTTATTTAAGGTTATCAGCCAAAAAAACCCTGTCAAATAAAAAATCAATCTTTTCTATGCTTTCTAGAAATCCCACTCAACCACGCCTCTTTGATCTGCTGTATTTGTTGCGACGTAGCGAAATAAACAACCATTTCCAGGTCAGGAAATAAGCGTTTGATTTCTTTTAGTTGGGCTATTTGGTTGGGGGGTGAATGTCATTTTGAGACTTTCCAAAAATCATTAATCGCCTTCTGCAGATCATCTGTGATCGTCTCCCAAAAATTTATCAACTCAAGGAATTCATCATAAGTTGCGTTCGAATATTTTCGAAAATGATCATGGAAGAACATCACTGGTGACATGTCATTATCAGCCCAACGGTTTTTGAGGTTAGAGATTGACATTTTTTTGGTATTGTAATCCTGAAATCTCTGAGTTCCTTTAATTCCCATCATGACCCTAATAAAAATTCGTCTGATTCTCTACTGACCGAATGAGTGTCATTGATGAAAACAGAATATTCGGATTCTTTCTTGTAGGAAAGGAATGTGATTTGACCACCGTTGGCGAAGTATTCAGAGGTTGCCTGTTCGATATAATCTCGGGTTGGATTGAACTTTAAAACTCCTTTCCTGGTTTTGGATCTGTTTTTCATAGGGATCCTATAAATATTTAACCAAAAATTGAACCTCCTGGCCTGGTAGTGGATCTGGGAGTCCTGCCGCTTTTAAGGCGTGGAATAAAGAATCCACCCGCAGAGCGGGTGGTATTTAAATAACCCCTAAAAGGGGATAAAGTTGCCCTTGCCCCTGAAAGGGGCAAGGTAATGAGTTGTCCAAAATATTAAGTGAATTAGAATGACATTTGTTCTGATCGTTGTTCCTTGATTTTTTGAAATTTAACATATTTACGAATCATTTCTGAATCCAAACCGATGGTATCAACACAATAACCTTCTGCCCAGAAATGGTTCCCCCAATAGGGGGATTTTTTCAAGTGTTTGAATTGACTAAAAACTCGGATTGCGCTTTTTCCTTTTAGCCTACCTATAAACCTTGATACAGCAACCTTTGGAGGAATCATCGCAATTAAGTGAACGTGGTCAATTTGGATATTCATTTCGACGACTTCACCTTCTTGTTGCGCGCAGTTTGCATAGATACTACTTCTTACCGCATTTGCGATTTTTCCTTCGAGAATTCGTTTTCGGTATTTTGGAACCCACACTATATGGTATTGGCAGTGCCATATGCTGTGTGATAGCTTTTTGAATCTACTCATTACTACTCCTTGGTTGATAGGACAACTCAATCAAGTAAGTGGTAATGCAAATGGCATAGCCTTTCACCCTGACCATGCCCAAAGGGCATGGTTTTAAGATTTAATCAAACGGCTTTCCGCGTGTCTCCAAGAACAATCGCCGTTATCCTGACCACACCGTCTACAGCATCTATGTTTAGGCGGCGGCTGTTTTGGCTTTGATTTCTTTTTATACGGGACTTTTGGAATAGCTCGGTTGTTTATTGCTTCGTAAATTGATTTCATTAAATATAAATCTGCTGAACGTTTTTTAAAATTTCCTGATAAGCATCCCAGAATTTAGAACAATCATCTGCGGAATCAAATTTCTTTTCCTGTGAACCATTACCAACGTTGCGAGTGATCGATTTACAGTGCTTTTTCCAATTCATCGGGAATACAGTATAATTATCATTATGATTTATCAACAATGCTTTTCCCATATTTTTACGGACATTGACAACATATCCTAACTTGATTCCATGTTTAACGGTATCAATAGACGCGATATGCATTTGATTTACTAGTGATTTTGAGAGCTTTCTCTCTGTTGTGATTATTTTAATATTCATTGTAAATTTCCTCCGCAATCCCACGAAATCGAACAGGATCCATCCCAGGCAAAAGAATATGTAAGCCCTGTTCCATCGCTGTCCTAATATCTTTATAAAGCTCTGCAAATTTTACGGCCCCCATATTGCGAAATTTTATAGAGGCCGGAGTCTGTCGCATCTCACCGTCAATCATCCGGTAGACATCAACGTGTTTTGTATCGAACTGTAGGACTTTTAAAAGATGATATGGATTTGTGTAAACATTACTATTTTTACATACTAAATTCAACATTCTAAACAGTTTTTTATGAAAAACATAGTTCCGTTCCTTCCAGTGATCTGCACTGAAAATATCACCAACTGAAAAATTTTTATAGATCTCAACCGACTCTGAATCAGCTGGGATTATTCCGAAATCTGTTTTCTGGAAGAAAAGCTTTTTCATTAGTATTTTATAAAAACGTTCGGAACCTCGTTTTTTGAGATCGCAATAATGATTTGCTGCCCAGGTGTTAGTTTTGGATTCGGGGCCCTGGTTAAAATCTCATCGATTACAGAAAGAGCCTCGTTATTAATTTTTTTCCGGTGTGCCGTGTCGGACTCCCGCTTCTCTTGCGCCTCTCTTTCCTGTCGTTCTTTTAAAAGCCTGTCGTCTTCTTTCTGTTTGGCTTCGGCCTCTGCGAGTTTCCGTTCATTATCAACGGCCAATTGTTTTTCAAGTTTGGCTTTGTTTTCATCGTCAATGGCTTTTTGTCTCAGTCGCTCGGTTTCTGCTTCGGCTTCAATCCGCTTTCGGATCTCCTCTTCTTTGGCAGATTTTTGATCGGCTTCGGCTTTTTCCTTGGCACGCTCATCCGCTTCTCTCTGTAGGCGTTCGGTTTCGAGTTTCGCTTTTTCGTCTGCAAGCTCCTTTTTCTGCCTTTCAAATTCGGCTTTTTCGGCGTCGATCGCGTCCTGTTTGATCTTTTCTTGCTTTGCCAGCTCAGCCGCTTCCTCTGCTTTTTTGGCGTTTTCATAATCGGTCAAAGGCTTGCGGACTTCTGCCTTTCTGTAGACAAGGCAGTCTTCAATATACTTCCTGGATTTATTCATTGCCTCCAATGTATCAGCAATCTTTTTCCTTTCGGTGTCGGCAAGGTCTTTACCTCCAGCAAGTAAAAAGACTTTTGAAGAGGCAACACGCGCCGCCATTGATTTTATCAAGTCCCTGCCTGCTTTGTTTTTTACAGTCGGCTCCTCGATCTCTGATTCGGTCTTAATAAATTCCAGAATATTGTCGTATTTACCATTAACAAAAATCTCGATCGGGTTCACTTGATCGGTTGTAATCAGCATTTTTTCTGACATAATTTTCCTTTAAAAGTTGTCGGCTGCTTCATCGTCCGGTTGAGTTTCGCTTTGTTCGGCGTCTTCTTTGTCTACAAATCCCTTGGTTCTTTCCAATAATTCACACAATCCTTTTGCAGTTTCATTGTGCATAGTGTTTAAATCCTGGCCTCTTACATCACCGGAAACAACCAGTTCATTAATGATTTTGATATAGGCGGGATCCGCTTTTAATTCTGTCAGTTTTGACGGCCAATTATAAGCTGGCGCATCACAGATAACTTTCTGTTGTTCGATCAAATTAACAACCACGCTGGCCGCCTCTTCGTCTTGTGATCTAATGGACTCTGGAGTTGCTTTTTTTTCTTTGAGAATCGCCTGGATCGCTATTTGGTGCAATGGGCTTTTTGCCAGTTTTGCTAATTTTTTAGCCCATTTTCCAAGTTTTTTTGGTTCTGGTTTTTGCGGCTCCTTTTTTTCTGGCTGGTTCTTTGGCTTAAGTGCGTTTGCCATAGCTCCACTGTCGTCAATCGGCTCCTGTTCGTCCGTTTTCGAGTCAATGTCTTTGTCTTCTTTGCTTGAGACCTGAAATAATTTGAAATAAAACCTTTTAGTGCACTCAGTGATCGCCTGGCCCATCGATTTACCGCCTGTGTCCTGATCTGATCCGGTCCAAGTAAGTGTTTTTACATAGCCGGTCTCTGTGTCGATGATTTCAAATGACATCCCAACGGTTGTTTTTGTCCAGTATTTTTTTCCGTTCTGGCCTTCCTGGACCGTGCTTTTTTCTTCAATGCTGTCAAGGTTTGGTATAATTGACAGCCTGTTTGGTGCCAAGTTCGCCCGAATGTGTGCAAGGAGATTATCTGAGGAAATATAAGCATAATGAGAGTGCTTATTTTCCCCATCCTTTTCAACTTCGCCAATCGATTTGCACATATTGCTGATTTTTTCGCCAAGTTTGGCAATTAGTTCGTGTTCTTCGTATTTCATTGTCTATGCCTCTTCATAGGTTTGTTTAAAAATGTCCGGCTTGCATGGGTAGTATTCACCCTGTACGCTTTTGATTATCATGTCTCCCATACTCGCTAACATCTCACCCTCAATAGTCTGCACTCTTAAATATCCGTCCTGGGTCAACCTGAAGCCGTGGATATTCTTTTTTATTTCTCCTGGAAGCGTCTTGCTAAATTCCAGTCTCCCGTCAAACTCCCACGCATCAATAACAACTGGTTTTTTTCTATATTTTGCCATTTATCTATACCCTATTTTAGTTTTTTTTCAATGCCCAGAAAGGAACCCCGATTTTTCTAAAAGCTGGCTCAGGGTTTTCGTTAAATGATAAATCAGTAAGCGCCTGCCTAAAAGCATCAGTGCCTTGATTGATTGATGCATCGTTAAGATGATAAAACCCGACCTCGAAAGGTGGCGTGTTTGCGGTTGCGATGAAAAGAAAGTTTTTGTGCGGTTCTCCTACAACCTGAGAAACACCGTCTAAGTACATGGCTGCGCTAAAATGATAGTTATAGTTTGCAATCTCTTTGGGAAAGCCTTTTTCTGTGTGATCTTTTGTGGATTTGAAATCAACTATAACTCCGGCGTCAGGTCTGTAGTAATCAGTACGGCATTTTAGTTTCAAGCCGGTCTCCTGATCGATCCAGAAAAAAGACAGCTCAATATCCCCACCATGAAAAATATCAAGTTTGCGGGCCGCTGAGATCGTTTTTTCTGCCATTATCGGGATGTTCTCGAATACCTCCTCTGGTATTACCGATTTATGCGGATAAATCGCTTTTTTTGCCTCAAACTTCTTTCCCAGTGCCTTTCCTTCAAAACTCACCGTGTTTTCTTCAAATAGGCGTAAATCATCAAACATAGCCAAGCTTCCGCAAGCGTCATGATAAGCCTGCCCGACTTCAAACGCCATTTTGTATTCCCGGCCGTGCTCTTCGATATATTTAGGGTCCGCCCTGAGTTTTTTTAAATTGTATTCCTGCCAAAAGTACTCCAGGGATCTGCCAATATTCTTCAGATCGCTTGAGCTAAACCACTCTATAAACGTGTTGTGGTAATCATCATTTGACAATCCAGAATAACATTTTCCGGCCTCTGGAATAATGCCGGTTTCCCATGGGATTATATTCATTTTTCCAGCTCGTCTATGAGTTTATCCGCCATCCATACAGCATCGACTACTCTGGATTCATTGTTCTGTGTTTGATTATCATTTAGGATAATATATGCTTGCAGCATTTTTGCCGCTGTTTCTGTGCGCTCTGCTTTTTCCTGGTCTGTCATAAGCCCCGTTTTGATTATTTGTTATTCCACCAAACCGACTTTTTAACCGGCCGGTTTTTCTTCCAACGAATCGCACGAATAACGGCACGCCGACAAATTTGCAAATTTTCCTTGAAAGAATAATCAACCGTTTTATTCCCTTCAAAAGTCAGCATCGTTTTTGCAATCTGAGTAACAGAATTTTTTGGATACATGGCCGCAATCTTTCGCATCCTGGCCGCGTTCATTCTCATATTTTCCTTTAAACATGCCCGAGTCCGAGCGGATTTTTGATAAAAAGTTTTGCTTGGCGACGGCGTTCTGGACGGTTCCCGCTGTTTTGTTGCTCATCGCAAAGTTGAGATACAGTTCCGCGTCTTTGTTTCCAGGGTTTGCGCTGTTTTTTCAACGCTTTTTCATCCTGGCGTTTCTTTTTCAGTGCCGGGATTCCGAGTAGTCCTTTGTAGGCAAATTTCATTTTTCTCCCTTGTTGAGTTCTTGAAAACTATGATATCCGCCCCGGCGTTGTGCAATTCTGGCGCGGGCGAATAAAGTGTTGTTAATCGTTTGGTGGGGTTTGATTGAGCTTTGGAATTTTCGGAGATTCTGTAAAACCCAGGGAATAAAAACGCCCATATTGCCGCGTGCGCGTCTGACTTTCGGGTTTTTCTTTGGATTTCCGGACCCGACTTTCTTGGCCCGTACAACCTCAAGGCGTTGTTTTTGACGTTCGAGAAAATCTGGGGTTGATTCGTTTGGTAGTTTATGCATGGTTTTTCCTGGTTAAAATTCCTTGTCGTGTTTGTACGGCCTACCTGAGTTATAAAGCATTTTTGCAATGATCGCTTCAGAAAGTCTGAGATTGAATTTTTCAGCGTAATCCATACCCCTGATAAAATTATCAGCGAGTTCGATTTCTTCATTGGTGAATTCAGGACAGTGTTTGTCCGGTCCTGGCTTTCTTACTCCCTCCAACATTTCTGAAAGTTCTGAATGCATGAGCGCTATTTTTTCGCCATTGTTCGGTTCCGGGTTTTTCTGACCGTCGATATAGGCGCTTTTCAGATCTTCAGCGGTGATTTTCAACCCGGCGCAGTCGTCTTGCTCACAAATATAGTCTTCTGCTGTTTTCTGATCCCAAAATCCTTTCTCAACTGCATTCCAGTGAACAGCCTTCGAAATCAAATCAATCGATTCAATGAACCGCTCAATATCAGCAACACTGACAATTGACTCATGATAATCAGGCTTTTCATGCTCAACCGGTTCAACAGGCAACTCCCAAAACTGCCAACCTGGAATGGCTGGACCGAGTACCTGTTTTTTAACCAGATCAATATGAGAGATTGTCAAAAGCATCCCGGATTTAAACTTTGTGGGGGGTGCTTGTCTCGCCTCTTAGGGTCAGATCTTCTAAGAGTCTGTAGGACCCTGCTTGGTCTACTATCATTTTTTCCTTTGGTTTGGGTTAATAATTCAACACAGGTTCAGAATCGTGTATATTTTTTGTATTGTCAAGTACTTTTTTACTTGACATGTATTTTTTATTCAGATAGATTTTAGACATGGTAATTTGATTCACCTTTTTAATAACTCATCTTCGGAGGGCTGAAAAGATGGTCCAAAACTGTAATGATGGGAATCACACAGGATAGGCTATGAAAAGAAAATACAATACAGCGGGCGAAGAATTTAACCTCAAAGCGTTGATTAATCGGATTCGTCACAATAAATTCAAGGCTATTTATACAGCCATGGGATTGATTAAAAACGACGCGGTTGATCAGGCTATTCAGGATTTTAACGAAAAAAATAAAAAGGTTTTGGGATGATCGGTCAATACAAAATCGAGATTTACGGAAAAGTTCAAATCTGGACGGAATTTCATGTTGTTAATCAAAAAGAAATCCACCTTAATAATCATCATGATTATGCAGCGGACTGTGTTCTGATTTTTGATCGTGAAACAAAAGTTGCTTTGAAAAGTGTGCATTGCTCTGTCGATCCAGTTGATGCAATTTTTTTTGGGGAGGTTGGGGAATGACACATGAAGAAAAACAAAAACTAATAGAACAGGCTCAGCAGATTGCTGACGGTGGATGCTATGTTGTGGAGCTTGAAAAAGGAGTTTGGCTTGCAAGCGCAT
>JAACEJ010000461.1 GCA_011682565.1 Actinomycetota bacterium
TTTTCTTTTTACTTTTTAATATACAAAAAAGATTTTTCAAATGTTTAACATTAAATTTCCGCAACAATTCTTTTCGGTTGTAATAATAGGACAAATAACGGAACACGAAATCAGAACAAAACTCCACATTGCATTTTAAATAAATTGGGACGGTACGGCTGAAAATGGTCAAAAACTATCTTCGGGCATTTATTTCTACAAATTAAATGCCGGTTCTTTTTCTAAAGTCAAAAAGCTAATCCTGGTCAGGTAATTCGGACAACGGGTACCATTTTCTGTGGACGCCGACCGGGATTGCTTAACGAAAGCGGGATGTTGAGGTAATGTGGATTCTATTTCGGAACGGACATCTCAGTATCCCGTTTTCAATTTTATTCTCTCCTTTTTCTTCTTATCCCCCTGTCTTTTAAAATATCTTGAAAATCCGACATAAATTTTGTATAGTGAGTCTATAGCTCTAACGACACTTGTTTTAACCTTTTAAATCGAGTTAAATATGATTGATCCCGAGCCTATTGAAATTCCCATCGACGGTACTCTGGATCTGCATACTTTTTCACCACGGGATGTTAAAGAATTGGTGCCGGATTATTTGCACGAATGTCGGACGCGCGGTATTTTAGACGTGCGCATTGTTCATGGAAAAGGCCGGGGCGTTTTGCGCAGAACCGTGCATGCAATCCTTGACCGTTTACCGGAAGTAGAGGCCTTTCATCTGGCAGATGAAACCGGCGGCGGTTGGGGTGCTACACTGGTAAAACTTTTCCCGGCTGATGACTGACACTCCGGCTATCCTCCATCAGAATTCGTACCGACGCATTAAATAAACGTTTGATTGAATTTATCTTTACTGTAAATTGAGAATTATTTTTTTAATATGCTTTTTAAACTTGACAAACATATAAAAAGATAATATGTTGTACAAATTGAAACGTGGATCAAAGCATAAAGGAGATTCAAATGGCAGTAAACCAATCAGAACTGAGTCGAAGAAGATTTTTACAAACCAGCGCTTTGGGAGCAGTTGGATCCGGCTTTCTGACATCTGCACATGCGAAATCCGATAAAAAAACTAAAATTGATACAACAAAAATTCTCAATTATAATCCGGAAATGAAATATCGTCCTGTGGGCAATACAGGGGTTTATCTCTCTGTTATCAGTATGGGCGGATTGCTCATCGATGAATCCGTACACCATTATGCCATCGACCATGGTGTTAATTTTGTCCACATATCAAAAAAATATAAAGGTGGATCATCGATTCGCACATTAAGCAAGGTGATGAAAACGAAACGGGACCACGTCTACATTGCTATGAAAGACAATTTCGATGATATCGACAAGATGCTCAAACTTTTACACACGGATCACTTTGACTTTATAATGTTCAACCGCCACAATCACAAGGATGTTAACGATCCGAGAATTTTAGAACGATTTGAAAAGTATAAAAAACAAGGCAAAGTAAGATTCATGGGGCTGACTTCCCATAAAGATGTTAAAGCGTGCATGCGCGCAGGAATCGAAAGCGGAAATTACCAATTACTGATGCCTGTTCTGAATCAGCCTGCGCTCGAATCCATGACGGAAGAGATACGCCTTGCGCATCAAAAAGGGATTGGAGTGATGGGTATGAAAACGATGAAAGGGATCAAAAAACCGGCATTGCAAATGGCCTATTTGAAAAAGCTCTTGCAGAATCCGGCAGTTACAACAGTAACGAAAGGTATTAATTCCTTTGAAGTTTTCGATCAATATTTCAAGGCGATGCAGGAGGAATTATCCTTTGGTGAAGATATTTCTCTTTACAAATATGCGCAAAGCAACCGTGCAAACAATTGTATGATGTGCAGTGAGTGTGAAGGTGTATGCCCGCATGACCTCGAAATTTCTACAATGTTGCGCAGCAAAGATTACTATTATGAAGAGATTGGCGACAAAGAACTTGCTGTTAACACCCTGCGGAACATTTCACGCGAACGTTTAGATACCCAATTTTGCCGCGACTGCCACGAGTGCGAAGCGGCCTGTCCCAACGGTATTCACATTGTTGAGCGGCTGGAAAAAACACACCGGCTTTTTGATTCGTACCTGGTTTAAATGAACAACAGCCTGTCTCTCAGTCGGACTGGCTTTTCCCGATGATTGTTGAATTTTCCATAAAAGCATAGCTGAGAAGATGTGCGATAAACAAATGAGCATCTTCAACGTGGCCGTAATGTGTCGAGTCGATGACAATGACCTGGCCGGCAATTTCGGCAAGGCGTCCGCGCTTGCCGCCAACCAGAGCGATGGTGTGAAGCTCTTTTTTGTTCGCCCATTCCACCGCTTTTACCAGGTTGGGAGAATTGCCGCTGACACTCATTGTAAAAACAAGGTCTCCCGGGTTGGCAAAATTCTCAAGCTGGCGGACAAAAATATCCTCATAAGCATAATCGTTTCCAATCGCCGTCATCCAGCCGACAGCTTCATTGAGGGAAAGACAACGAAAGCGTTTTGACAGTGCATCCGATGCGCCTTTGCCCAGATCCGTCACAAAGTGAGAAGCTGTGGCCGCACTGCCGCCGTTTCCGAAAATGAAAATTTGCCTGTCTTCCTTATGTGCTTTTTGGAACGTTGCAATCAAATTCTCTACCGCCTGAACGGGAAGAGAATCGATCACTTTTAAGTGCGCGTTTTTATAATTTTGAATCCACCGGAGCATAACAGCAAACCTCATATTTCAAGTATAAATCGTAAAATTCAATACAAACTTTTAAAAAATGAGTAATGAAAAGTGAAAAATGCCCCCCACACCTTTTTATTCCTCGTTATTCTCTTTTCCGGTCATTCCCTTCTCCCTTGCCAGTAAAAGCGCACCGATGCATACAACATCTTCACCCAATGCTGCAATTTCAATTTCCGGACCGGGCAGATAAGCTTTTGTAATGTATTTCCGAATTAAAGAAGACACTGTCGCGCGTAAAGGTTCGCCAATTAAAGATAAGCCGCCGCCGAGAATAATAATTGCCGGATTAAGCAGGTGCACAACATGAGACAGGCCAAAAGCCAAATCATCGGCGGTTTCTTCCAATATTTTTCGTGCGCCGTCATCGCCTTGCGCCATGGCGGGAACGAGGAACCGCGCCTGCGCTTTGCTTTCTTTGCCGGCAAGTTGCGCCAAAATCGTGTGCGGATTTTTTGCGATGTATTGACGAATTTTTGCATCAACCGCCCAGCCGGAGCAATGCGACTCGAGGTTCGCACCGGATTTATCGAACATCATCAATCCGATTTCAGCTTCACCGGGCTTCATTCCGTGATAAATTTTTCCATCCGCAACAAGGCCGCCGCCAACACCGCTGCCGAGCGTAATATAAAAAACTATGCTAAAATCTTTCCCAACCCCTTTTATTGCCTCGCCCAGTGCAGCCGTATTGGCATCGTTTTCAACCTGCACCGGCAAACCTGTCATGTCCCCGAGCCATGAAACCAACTGAAAACCCGACCATCCACTGATTTGGTGCGAAACGGCAATTTCTCCTGTTTCGCAATCCACCGGGCCGCCAAAACCGACACCAATGGCGCGCGGGTTATACTCATTCGGAAGATTTTTCAAAGTCGCTTCTATCTCCTGCTGTATACCTGCAGCCCCCTTTTCCTTATCGACCGATATTCGGTAATGTTTGACAATGTTGCATTGTTCGTCGCCAACAACAATCTGTAATTTTGTTCCTCCGATCTCGATACCGATGTAATGCTCAGACATTTTCACTCCTTTTTATTTTACACGAGTTAAAAAATACAAAAATTATTCCCGATTCGCAACGGCATTATTTTTGTTGCAGACAGACATACTATTTTGAGCAGATACATTCTGTACAAAAGCAGTATCCTCAATCTTTTGTATTGATAACATTTAAAAATACAGTCGATCTTTAAGTACAAAGAATAT
>JAACEJ010000462.1 GCA_011682565.1 Actinomycetota bacterium
GATAAGAGTGGATGAGGCAACCGCGATGACGACAAGATAAATGAGAGAAATCAGAACAACCGGCCCAATGTCTGAAAAGGTCATGTCCCAGCCCCTGCTGATCCAGTTTCCCATATTTACCTGTGCATTTGCTTTTACAGTGATTTCGTTTCCAATGGATTTATCCATAAGATTTTCCTCCTTTTGTGTTTATCCAAGATCACTTTTATTGCAGCTTGTTCTTTTCTCTGAAAATTGTGATTCCCCAGTGGGAAGGATCGTCGGGTGGGGAGGCGTTCCATTCTTCAAAACTATGGCTGTCATCCGTTTGAAAATGCGCCGTGTAACTGCCGGCGTCCAGTTCAATTGTGCCCTTAAAAACGCGGTTTTTGCGTGCACCGCCGGCGCGCCGGGTTTGATTGTATGTCATCTTCCAGACGAGGTTACCGTCGCTGTCCTCGATCCAGCCATAGTCCGCCATTTCATCATCGCCGCGCAGGCCTTCACCGATGGCGTAGATACAAAGCTTTGCAGGCTCATCGAGTGTAAAACTTTTTCGACGATGTTCGTCATCGCCAACGCCAATGATGGAGACGATTAACGCGGGATCATCTTGCTCATCGTAAGGGCGCACCTGGGTATAATCAAAATTTTCATCAGCCGGCCAAAGTGTAATTCCCCACATTTTCGGATCATAGGGCGGGGAGGTATTCCAGTCATCATAGGAATGTGAATCGTCGGTGGAGTAATAAACGATATAAGCGCCGGCCGGAAGATCGATGGTCTCATCTTCTTCGCGGTTTTTTCTTCCTCCTCCGGCATGTTCGGTATTTTGTATTTTCATCTCCCAGACTTTTTCCCGTGTATGCGCGTTGATGATCCACCCATAGTCCACCATTCTTTTGCTGAAAAGGCTGACTTCACCAAGTGCATAAATGCGTACCTTTGCGCCGCGAAGCAACTCGAATCCTTTACTTACAAGCTGCTCATCTCCTATCCTCGTCAACTGCACGATAGGCTGCATTTGCTTTTCATGATAATCTGTAGCAACTGCATCGGTAGGATTGCCGTCAACAGCCCACAGGGTAATGCCCCAGTATCTTGGATCGTAAGGCGGCATTTGATTAAAGTCTTCAGCCGAGTGTGAGTCATCAGTAGTATAATAAACGATATAATTTCCTGCGGGAAGAGTGATTACCTGATCGAAAAGCCGGTTTTTCGATGCGCCGCCGGCAGGTTTGCTGTAGCGGATATTTGCCTCCCAAACGCGTCGGTGGGTGTCGGCGTTTAAAATCCAGCCGTAATCATACATTTCGCGGTTTTTGCGAATTCCTTCGCCCAGAGAATAAATGTGGATTTGCATTTCTTTTTTGAGCAAAAAACCGGCCTTTTCGTTTTCATCGTCGCCCATGTCTGCAAGTTGAACGATGGCGTTTTCATCCTCACCGGGAGAATATTCATGAAAAAAGGATGTATCTTTTTCATCAGGATAGATTTCCAGTTCCCAGGCCTGAGAGAGTTTTTTTAGCGATTTGTCAAAGCCTGAGAATATATTGTCTATAATCCCTATAACATTGTGTCCGGAAAACAAAGCCGAAGCGTCTACTCCGAAATAAGCCTCATATTGCCCTTTTGCCAGTTTGAGGGAACCGCTAAAACGACGCTTTCCTTTGCTGCCTGCCCGTTTGCTGTTATCCGTGTTCATTTTCCACACAACGCGTCGGGTTTTTGCATTCAGTATCCATGCCCTGGCAATCCAGCGATCATCAGGCGCTTGGCCGGTTGCGCGAATAAAAACAGATATGTCTTTATCAAGTTCAAAAGCCTGCATTCGCCAGCTATCGCCGTCGATGTCGCTGATATAGATGCCCGCTTGATGTTGTGTGTTATTTGCAAAGGCGGTAGCCGACAGGATAATTAAAAAGCTTTGTAATAAAATGTATCTTTGAAACATATCGGATGTCCTGATTTTTTCAAATCGCCTAATCAACCCTAATCTTGAGTTGGCCGATCCCCTGCGAAATGACCAAATAAAGAGATTTGTCGGATTCATCATAGTTTTTGGAATAGTAATATTTTCCGCGGCGATTAAACCAATGAGGATAGTCAACGTTGGAGAGAAATGAAAACTTTGACACCTTAATCTTGACACCAATCTGGTCCGGAATGTCTATGGTTGTTTCGCCAACGTCCAGGTCAATTCGCGCCATGGAGCGTTTGATTTTATTACCATTGAAATCGATTTGCATTTCGCCTATTCCGCCGTTGATATCTGCTTCCTCAAAATTTGCATTGCCGAGATTGAGAAGCTTTACATTTCCCACTTTGATGTCCACATCAAATTCGTTCATTGCGATTCGATTGGGTTCGTCAAAATCCACGGTGACGTTTCCCGCCCAATTTTTGAGTTCAAAATTCCTTATTTTCATACCACCAAGTGTCAAATCAATTTCACCTGCTTTTATCCTGGAATTCAGATCGATACTTACGTTGTTTGGAAGTTCTACCAGGATACGTGCATTGAACGAGTTTTCACCATGCTCTTTTTTCCAGAAAGACCAATTTCTAAATTTGAGTTCCACATCCAGGCGATTGCGTTTTTTATTAAACCTGACATCGCCGTTACATTTTTCCTTGGTGTATTCCATGGAAACGCGGCACTCATGCCCATGGTCTCCGCGAACAATTTCTACTTGTCCCCCGTCTATGTCGAGGTTTACCTCAAAGGATTTGCCGCGTACGTTAAACGTTTCCTCGTATTTAACCATACTTTGCTGAGCAAAGGCAGTGCCTGCAATTGCAAATAATGTAATCCATACAATTTTAAAATGCCACATTTTAATCCCTCCGATATAACAACCGAGTTCACCTGTATTTAGGAAATCTATTCATAATTTTTATTACCATCATAACTCTGCAAAACTATCGGTAAAAACTTTGAAGCAGCTTTTAATCCTTCCATGTCAATGAGCGATTGAATAAAACCTGCATAAGCTTTTTGTACTTTCGGGCTTTCATCTGCAAAAATTTGTAAAGGATTTTCTTTTTTCATTTTGTTCATCCTGTTTATAAGTGGCGAAATTGAATGACAAAAAATGCAAACTGTAGTCCGTCATATAATCCGTGGGATATTACTAATGGGAGCAATCTGCGATATTTATAAAAGTAAAAGCACACAATAATTTTTTTATATGTTGAATTAGAATTTACAAATATTTTTCGACGAGTCTTTGCATATTTCACTTCATTTATTGCTTCGGCATTCTCTATTAGAAAGGCAAGTTTTTGAGTTGCAAACATTTATTATCTTATCTTTCTTTTGGTGGAATTTGTAATTTGCCTTTACGAGAGGCCGTATTAAAAAGTATTGCAAATAGCGCAACGCTAATCATGATTGTTATCAGCGAGTTCTCCGGGCCAAATTCGCCGCCGGTTATCAGTTCAGGGCCTGTTAGTCGGCTCCCGATAAAACTGGAAAATTCCTTTGCACCGGAAACAGTGGTTCCGAAAACCACAAAGTTAAAATTCCAGCCGATATGCAGCGCAATGGGCATCCACAGGCGGCCGGTTAAAGTATATATTATTCCTGTCAGCAGCCCCAGTTCCAGCGCAATAGCTACACCGCTTAGCCAATTAAATCCGCTGTTACTAAAATGCACAAATCCAAAAATAAGGGAAGAAACCGGCAAGGCCCGGATGGTACCCAGGCTGTCTTCGGTAATCCGGTAAATTATTCCCCGGAATATTATTTCTTCCCACACACCCATTACACTGAAAATAAATATTGGTTTGAAAAGCACTGTAACAGGATTAACAGTGATTGGGGAATAGTAACCCATTATATAAAAAATGGCGGTTACCATAGTTATTAATGCGAAGCCAATTGCAAAGCCCGTTACACTGTCTCTGAAAAAATATTTTCCTGCAAGTTCATTGGTTTCCCGATGTTCAAAA
>JAACEJ010000463.1 GCA_011682565.1 Actinomycetota bacterium
GAAATAAATCCCAAAGCAGTCAATGCAATGATTATTAAAATTGTCCCTACGGGACGGTTTATGCTGATTTCAGTGATTTTCATATTTGACCTTACGGTTGGATATTAACTAAACTGCCATCCCGCAAAAGATTTTGGCCATAAACGACGACCCGGTCTTCGGCTGCAAGTCTCCCACTGACTTCAACCAGGCTGTCGACGATGGCGCCGGTTTGAATGGCCATTCTGATAACAGAATCCCCTTCAATCTTGTAAACATATTGTAATGTGCCCCTGTGAATGACCGCATCCAGCGGAATGACAAGAGAGTACCGTTTCCCGGATTCAATGCTGCACCTGGCAAACATGCCCGGTTTCAGCTCAAGGTTCGAATTTGCCAAAACAACTTTTGCCGTAGCTGTTCGCGACCTTCCATCGAGCAAAGGGCTAATTTGCGAAACCCGACCCCTGAATATTTTTCCGGGATATGTATCAACCTGAACAAGCACCGGCATATTTATTTTGACTTTTGCCAAGTCGGATTCCATTACCCTGGCCAGCATGTATACGCTGTCGATCTGGCTGATGGTGTAAACCGCTTTTTGCGGCGAAACCTTTGCTCCGACTTCTACACCATCCCTGGTGATGTGTCCGCTGATCGTCGCTTCAATGGCTACCGGAGAAAACTCCATACCCGGAACGTCCTGAATTAAATGCGCGAGCGCTTGCCCCTTTTTTACTTTTTGTCCCAGCGTGACTTTTTCGTCGATGATTTTCCCTGCTGCTGTGGGTAAAATATCGATCTGTCGCAACGAAGCAATTTCACCCGTCATTTTTATTCTTTCTGAAATTTCATCTTCTACAACAGGGGCGGCTTTCACGGGAATGCGTTGTTCGGCAATTGCTTTTGTTTCAACTTGCTTTTCCTGCCGGTGTCCGCATCCGGCCAGAAATATTATCGAAATAATGGCGATAAAATATTTATACATTCCTAGACTCCTTGGGCACGTTTCTCTTTTTTTGTTTGAAATTTATTCAACAGATGATTCAAACCAGGTATAGTCGCCAATCGCCTTGCACAGGTCAAGCTTAGCCATGATATGATTAAAAATCGTTTGAATAACCATCAACTCGTTTTGTGAAAGTGCTTGCCGGGCGTCGATAACTTCGATTGAAGAAATCAAACCTTCATTATATTGTTTCTCCGCGCTTTGCAAAGCTTCCTCTGCAAAGGAAATGTTTTCCTCTTGTGTTGAAATTTTTCCCTCTGTCTGACTTAAATTAACGATAGCCTGGCGAATCTGCGTGGCAATCATTTCACGAATTTCTTTTTCCCGCAACTCGGCGCTTTCAAGCTGTAATTCGGCTTTTTGCACTTTGTGATGCGTCAATCCGCCATCATACAATGGGATGGAAACCTGTACACCGACATTCCAATTGTCGACAAATTGTTCAGGTTCTATGGGATTAAAACCGTTTTGCACGGAATAGCCCGACGACGCAAAAACGTTGGGTTTGTTGCCGCCGGCTGCCAGGGAAATCTGTTTCCTGCTCATTTCTTTTTGTAATGCGAGAATCGCCAGGTCGTGCCGTCGGGCAAAGGCCTGTTGCAGCAGTGCACCAGCATCCAAAGAAACCGGGGAATAATCGAGTGAGCCTGTAGCTGTTATTTTTTCACCTTCGCGGCCAATGACTTTGGCAAGCCAGATGTTGCTTTTTTCCAAATTGCTGCGTGTTTCCGCAAGGGCATTGGCGGCGTTCACACTTTGAACTCTTGCACGCAAATACTGGAGTTTGGCAACGTGTCCGCTTCTATAGCGCTTTTCTGCAATTTTTAGATGCCGGTTTGCCCGCTCCAGGTTGGACTCATTAGCTGCTATTACTTTTTGATTGAGCAGCACGGCATAATAAGCGCGCAGCACCTGATCGGTTATCTCGAGGGCCTTTTGCTTTCTCTGCAGTACGCTCATTTCCTTTGCCTTTTGTGAGATGAAAATGCTATTTGCAATCCTGCCCCACGTGAAGAGCGGAACCCGGAGGCTCACATCAGCATTTATGCGATTCGGCGTACCGAATTTAAGCTCACGAACCTGCCTGCCCATTGGAATGGAAAAAGAAGTTACTTTCCCGATCCTCGTGTATACGCCGCTTGCACTAAGAGCCGGTATCCGCTGCGCTTTTGCCACGGCAATATCTTCACGTGACATTTCCACACCAAGATCGGCAATTTTCAAAAGATTGCTGTTCTTGAAAGCCAGAGTCAGGCAAGCATTTAAATTATAGCTCTGTTGCTGGGCAACAGCCAACCGTAAAAGTAAAAATGTAAAAACAAATAGAAATGCTTTTATTTTTGATTTTCGACAAGTCATTGTCGCCCTTTTTTTATTTTTTAGTTTCTTCAACAATCAATAATTCAGCGATTGTTTCAAATGCTTCTATCAGTTTAAGTTGATCTTGCTCAGAAAGAGGATCGAGAACTTTTTGATAAATCATTTCCATTTCTTTATGCCGGCGACTGAGCACTTGTTTTGCTTTTGGCGCCAGTTCAAAAATGGTTTTCCGCCGATCATCCTCTGCCTTTTTCTTGGTAACGTATCCCTGGTCAACCAGGCGGCTGATCAATTCGCTGGCCGTGCTTTGAGCGATGCCCATGTATCGTTTGAATTCCGATACAGTCATCGGTCCCTTGTCGGTCAGCAGCATTAAAAGCCGATACTGCGCCAAAGAAAATTCTCCGGTTCTGGATATTTTCCATGCCAGGTTATGCAATGTGTGCATCGTTACGCGGAATGAGCGTGCGAATCGTTGATGAATGTCTTTTGTTTTTGTCATAGCATTTAAGATCGTAATACGATATATCGGTTTACGATATAATAAGAATTTCGGGGATGAATGTCAAGAACATTTTATTTTTTTTTGGAGGGAGTAACACTCACTTACGGTTGGGCAATTTGACCGCTCGGATATTCAACTGCTTTAACGAATCTCTTGGACTATTCAGATACAATTTTTACACGTTTCGCAATGCCGGTATTCTTTTTACAGTTCAGCCAAAAAATGAACACTTTTTTCAAATATCAGACTCACTAAAACGCAAAGTTCGCAAAAAATAATTTTAACGAGTTGTTGACATACTAATTTTTTTCACCTCCACGCTTTTATAGTTGCGTTATTTTTACCCATTCAATTCAGTATAGAACCGTTTTTTCAACATTACTTGAGCAAACTCATTTTCATGCTCATTACTGTCTTTTGTCCGTTCCTTCCCAAAAATTCAATCTGGCAGATGTAAATACCCGAAGCGACGATCCTACCCAAAAGGTCTGTTCCATCCCAATTCACACTGTGCCTGCCGGCAGGTTCCACCAGATCAGCCAAAACTTTGACGAGCCTGCCGGTAAGATCATACACTCTAATGATAACCCGCCCGCTTGACGGCAGTTCGTATGCAATTGTCGTAGCGGCATTGAACGGGTTGGGATAGTTGCCCAATAATTCGACATGTTGCGGAATAGATGGTTTCTTTTCACTTCTGTCTTCATTCACAACAGTTGCCGGGGGCTGAAAACTTGTAAACGGGCTGAGCACGCCGTAACTCACACTGAATTCAATAATCTGATTTTTGAGCACCTGCGCTTCATTTGAAAATTGCGGCAATTTATAATATTCGACAAGTAAATCGTCTATTTTTTTCATTGCCCACACCTTGGGCAAAAACTGATTTTTAGAAACCGCAGAATCCGCCAGTGTAAAGCTATATTCAAAAGAAACCGGATTTCCAAACTTTGTGCCGGATAGGGTAACTTTGAGCGGGCCCGGGGTTCCATAGCGACCGGTTACCATGAGTTGTTGGCCCTTGTACAAATGCGGATAAGATTTTGGGAAAACTTCCCTGATCGACGGCGAGTCAAACGTAATTTGCGTATTCAGCAAAGCGGGGTTGCGAATTTTGTT
>JAACEJ010000464.1 GCA_011682565.1 Actinomycetota bacterium
AACCCCAAAGAGGCGGATTTGCAAGCTATTACCGATTCCGTAAAATCGAGCGGCTACCGTGTTGGCGGTGCTTCGGTAAGCATCGGCATCAGAGGCATGTCCTGCGCATCGTGCGTCAGGACGATTGAGAAAGCTCTGAAATCATCAGCGGGTGTTCTGGACGCATCCGTCAACCTGAGCACTGAAGAAGCACAAATCAATTATATACCTGGAATAACGGACCCGAAAGCCCTGGCAAAAGCGATTGAAGATACAGGCTATAAAACGATTCTGCGCGAATCCGGCAGTCCTGAGGACAGGGAGCGCATCGAACGTGAGCGGGATTTTAAAAAACTGCGCAATAAATTTATTTTTGCCGCCGCGTTTTCAGTCGTTATCCTGGCCGGCTCGTTTCCGGAATTATTTTCATTTTTACAAACCATGAGGGACCAAACACGCTGGCTCATTCTTTTTTTGCTGACGACGCCCGTGCTTGTCTATTCCGGCGCGCAATTTTACACCGGCGCCTGGGGTGCTTTGAAGCATCGCTCGGCGGACATGAACACATTAATCGCTTTGGGAACCGGGGCCGCATTTTTGTACTCCAGCTTTGCTACGTTCTTGCCGAACCTGCTGCCGGAGAATATGCGCAACGTTTATTTCGATACCACGGCGGTCATCGTTGCCCTGATTCTGCTCGGCAAGTTGCTGGAAGCGCGGGCCAAGGGCCGCACATCGGAGGCCATAAAAAAACTGATGGGACTGCAGGCCAAAACGGCGCGGGTTTTCCGTAACGGCCAGGAAACAGATGTCCCTATCGAGGAAGTAGTGGTCGGCGATGAAGTGCTGGTTCGCCCCGGAGAAAAAATTCCCGTGGATGGTACCGTTGTGCAAGGCTCATCCACTGTGGACGAGTCCATGATCACCGGCGAATCGCTGCCGGCGAAGAAAAATATCGACGATGAGGTGATCGGTGCCACCATCAACAAGACCGGCTCTTTTCGTTTTAAAGCGACTCAGGTTGGTGAGCATACGGCGCTGGCGCAGATCATAAAAATGGTGCAGCAGGCGCAGGGCTCCAAAGCACCAATTCAGAGGCTGGCGGATATTATTGCAGGTTATTTCGTACCGGTGGTCATTGTCATTGCCATCCTTTCGTTCGTCGTCTGGTTCGACTTTGGACCTATGCCGGCGTTGACCTACGCAATCATCACATTTGTCACTGTGCTGATCATCGCCTGCCCGTGTGCGCTGGGTTTGGCCACGCCCACATCGATTATGGTGGGAACCGGCAAAGGCGCGGAAAACGGTATTCTTATCAAAGACGGCGCGGCACTGGAAACAGCGCAGAAAATGAATGCTATCGTGCTGGACAAAACCGGAACAATCACGGTAGGGAAACCGTCGCTGACAGATGTTATTCCGGCAAACGGGATTACGAAGGACAGATTGGTGCAACTTACGGCTTCAGTAGAACGAGTGAGTGAACATCCGTTGGGAGAAGCGATTGTCGAAAGCGCCAAAGAACAAGGGCTTCAGTTATCGGAAGCGGAAAATTTTAACGCTATTCCCGGACACGGCGTGCAAGCCGACATCGACGGTCAAAGGGTTATGTTAGGCAATGTCAAACTGATGCAGGAAAATAATATCGACATGAACGGCCTTGAAAAGAAATCTGCAATATTGGCTGATGAAGGCAAAACGCCGATGTTTGTCGCTGTGGACAGCAAAGCCGCCGGTCTGCTGGCCGTATCGGATCCAATCAAAGAAGATTCACGCGTGGCCATCCGGCAAATGAAATCACTCGGGCTGGAAGTGATCATGATCACCGGCGACAACAAACATACTGCCGAGGCCATCGCCAAACAGGTCGGCGTTGACCGGGTTCTGGCCGAAGTGCTGCCGCAAGACAAAGCGCTCCAGGTGAAAAAATTGCAACAAGAGGGCAAAATTGTCGGCATGGTCGGCGACGGCATTAACGATGCCCCTGCGCTGGCACAGGCGGACATCGGTATCGCCATTGGAACCGGTACAGACGTGGCCATGGAAGCGAGCGATATTACGTTAATCAAAGGAAAATTAACCAGCGTCGCTACGGCCATAAAGCTCAGCAAAGCAACCATGAGAAATATCAGGCAAAATCTGTTCGGTTCTTTTGTGTACAACACACTTGGCATTCCCATCGCTGCCGGCATTCTTTACCCGTTTTTTGGGATTTTGCTCAGCCCTATCATTGCATCGGCAGCCATGGCAGCCAGCAGTGTTACCGTCTTATCTAATGCACTGAGATTACGAAAATTTCAGGCATAAAATCAGAATATTCTCCCGTGAGCATCTCTGTTCTTTTTCATAAAGCACCGCAGGCAAATATGAAATATCCGAGCACGTGTCCGCTGACGGGAGATTTTTAAATTGGAAGGTCGTCATGAATACAGCAGAAATTATCGTTACCCTTACCGGCATAGGTTTGTCGGTGTTTGTGATCTGGTTTTTCTTTTTTTCGAAAAATAAACAACGCAGACTAAAAAATCGGGCCAAAGGAGGTGATTAAAATGGCAATCATTAAATATCGAAGCATTGACTTGGAGAATGTTAAGGATATTCCCAAGGGAGAACAAATAGTTAAGGTGCTGAAAGAGCAGTCTGGCATGATTGACGCGAACATTAATTATGAAAAAGGGTGCATCGAGTTTGCCTATGATTTGGAGTTAATTAACCTGACCAAAATTGAAGAGATCATTAAGCAGGCAGGCTTGGTATTAAGCGGTTCGCTTTGGCGGCGTCTGAAAAGAAACTGGACACATTTTACCGAAGAAAACGAATTGGAAAACGCGCATGCTCCCGGTGCTCCCTGCTGCTCTCACCCTGATGATATTTTAGCAAAAGCTAAACAAAAGACTTGATACTTTTGATTATAATATTGAAACCCGAGATCTTTTTGAGAATTAATATCATCGCGAGAAGCGGAGCGACAGTTTACCTCGAATTAGCGGGGAAGCGATCTCCAAAAAACAGTTCCTTAGCAGATATTCAGATTGCTTCGCTTCGCTCGCAATGATATTTTGGGACTTGCGAATTACGCATAAATTATTTCGCGTTAACGAATTTCGCTTTAATCGCCTTAAATCCGTCCACCGTAATATACGAGCAGTGCGTTTCACCGCCGCTGCTTAGTTGCGCACAGCCGACTTGGCCTTTTTTATTCACAGCAACAAATTTGTCGTTAAAGTTGATTTTGCCTCTGTTTACCTGAATGATGCGCTTGCAGGCATAAATGCATGCTTCCTGCGGCGACATTCCCTGGCGCATCATTTCAACAACCAAAAAACTGCCGCAGGTACGGATAACTTCTTCTCCTCTGCCCGTGGCCCCGGCAGCGCCAACTTCATTGTCGAGGTACAATCCGGCGCCGATGATGGGAGAATCGCCGACGCGCCCCGGTATTTTAAAAGCAAGTCCTGATGTCGTTGTAATGCCAAACACGTCGCCGTTTGAACCGATTCCCAGCACATTGATCGTACCGGTCGGACGGCGCTCCTCGCTACTATAATCACCGTCGGCAGGGGGGAACCAGTCGTCCTTGTCGCTCAGGTTTTCTTTCCATTTTAACCATCTGATTCTCGATTTTTCCGTGAGCAGATTTTCCTCTTTGAAACCATGCGCTAAAGCAAAGCGTTTTGCTCCTTCGCCGACCAGCATCATGTGATCGGTGCGTTCCATAACAAGCCGCGCCACGGAACAGGGCGTCTTAATTCCCCGGATGGCTGCTACAGAACCACAATTTTGCGTGGGGCCGGACATAATCGAAGCGTCAAGCTCCACAACGCCTTCTTCATTCGGGAGGCCGCCGTAGCCGACACTCGAGTCTGTCGGATCCAATTCAACAATATTTGCGCCACGTTCCACCGCATCCAGCATGTTACCGGAATCCGACCATTTTT
>JAACEJ010000465.1 GCA_011682565.1 Actinomycetota bacterium
GTCATCGCGAGGAGCGGAGCGACGAAGCGATCTTTATAAAACAGCACGTTAGTCGACATCCAGATTGCTTCGCTTCGCTCGCAATGACATTTTCGGACTTTTTACGAATGACTCATTTATGCTTTCCACACTGAATTCCATTATAAATCAAAACTCGTAAATCCTTGTTCGTAAATCAATTTTTCTATTCATTTCACTCGCCGATCGGAGGTCGACGTTGCAATTCAACCGACTTTTCGGACAGGCACTACTTAAAAAGCCACAAATTCCACTTTTTAAATATCCCCCAGCGCTTTCATCTTAAATCGATCCAGTTGCGCCGGAACATGCTCGCGCTGCATGATCTGTTCGATTTTTTTCACAATGTCGGGATGCTCCGCCGCGACATCGTTTTCCTCCGAGATGTCGTTATTCAAATCGTACAATTCGATTTTCAGATTGCCTTTCAAAATGTTGCGCCGAATGCCTTTCCATTGACCCATGCGCACCGCCTGTTGGCCGCCGTAGGACGGAAACTCCCAGTAAAGAAAGTCATGGTGCTTTTTCTGCTTTTCCCCGAGCAGGGTCGGCAAAAAACTGATGCCGTCCGTGTCTTTGGGAATGGGCGCATTGCTCACATCGCAAAGGGTTGGCAGGACATCGTAAAAGGCGCCGATGAAATTACTTGTGCTGCCCAGCTCGATTTTTCCCGACCAGACGGCGATCATCGGCTCGCGGATGCCGCCTTCGTACACATATCCTTTGCAACGATCTGCGCTGCTCCTGAACGGCGCGGCGCTGCGGAACCATTCAGAATCGGCGCCGCCGGCGTAGGAGGGACCGTTATCCGACGTAAAAATGATGAGGGTGTTTTCATAAATCCCCAACTCTTTCAACTGTTTTACCAGCAAGCCGATATGCTCGTCCAGGTAAGAGACCATGGCCGCATAAGTCGCATGCGGATAGCGGCAGGGGAAATAGCCTTGGTTTCCCAGGTAGGGCTTTTCGTCGCCGAATTTTTTCACATAATAGTCCACCCAGCGCTTCGGCGCCTGCAGGGCCACGTGGGGAATGCTTGTCGCCCAATACATGAAAAAGGGCTTTTTTTGATTTTCATCGACGAAATTGACAATTTCTTTGAACATCAAATCCGGCGAATACTCTTTTAAATTGAATTTGGCATAGCTGGCCGGATCGAGCGGATCGGCGCCTTTGTCCAGCTTGGTTCCCGGAACCACCAGTGGATTGTCGAGCCACACCTTTTCGGTGTTCTTCCACAGATATTTGGGATAGTAGGTGTGCGCCTGTCGCTGACAATTATAGCCATAGAAAAAGTCGAATCCCTGTTTGTTGGGGATGCCGTCCGACAGCGGCGCGCCCAGCCCCCACTTGCCGACGATGCCGGTCGTATAGCCGACGCCCTGCAGCAGTTTGCCGACGGTTTGCGTGTTTGCCGGAAGGGGGCGCTGGCCTTCCAGATGCGGATCCTCAACGGCCTTGGCGAAATCCCACACGTCGCCGCGCGCCCGCCATTCGTCGTTGCCGCGGATGTAAGCGTGCCCCGTGTGCTTGCCGGTCATCAGCACGCAGCGCGCCGGGGCGCATACCGGAGCGCCGGAATAAAACTGCGTGAATTTCATACCCTCTTTTGCCAGCGCGTCGATGTTCGGCGTTTCAATTTTGTCCTGGCCGTAGCAGCCGACTTCATTGTAGCCCAGGTCATCGGCCATGATGAAAATGATGTTTGGTTTGGAAGGTGCCTTTTGGCTGCAACGCAGTGTCTGTATCAAGGCCGTGGCCGTCCCCGCAGCCGCGATTCCTTTCAGGAATTCTCTACGTTTCATTGCTCTCCTCATTTTAAAATCGTCTTGCCCAAAATAGTTTTGCCTTAATTGAATTATGGTCGGGGCGCGTTCTGGGACCTGAATGTTTTGAAAATATGAAAGCATGACGAAATTTCCAAGGGAAAAACAAGGTTCCGTGCAAAACCATTTCCACATGTTTTGCGCGGGAATCTATTCACATGATTTTATCTGATGATGGCTCATTTGGCAGGATGGTTACAAACTTGCCAACGGAGGAAGGAATTTTTTAATGATGATTATAAATGCAATCTGATTTTTAGCCAAAGAACAGGAAAAATATAAAAACTATTTTGAAAACATTTCCTGCAATATTGATGATGCAATCCTCGATTATGGTGTACCGGCCAGGTTCTTCGCAAAGAAGGCGGGATCTCCAACAACCCAGGATTATGTGGCGGCTTAGCTCGTCGCCGCAGTCATTATTTATATTTCTAATCTCTGAAACATCAACACTCTGCTCTTTTCGGGGTGCGCCACATGAATCCCCTGTTCGTTTTCATCATAAGGATAATATTTTTCCCCAAAACTGCTCGTTGGCCGCATAAGAGTTTTGGCCATAAACAAGTTTCATAAGCAGTTTCCCTGTAGATATAGCTGATATACAAATGATGATTATAGATAAGATGGAGAGCACAATGCTTAGCGTGGAGTTAAAGTGTAATGCTATTACAACGGATAACAACGACGATATCGAATACGTGTACCAGTTAATGACCCAATATCTATGAGGCATTTTCAGCAAAACCAAACTCGATAATTTTTCATATTTGCTGATATCGTCGGTGTTGTTATATATAAGCTTATTTTCCATTTGCCATCTTCTAAATTCAGATAAAGCATTTTCCCATCCCCTATATAAATATTTTCCTTTTCCATTTACCATATTTTCCAGAATGCGATAATAACCAATAATTCGAGATATGGTTTTAGCTTTATCAAAAAAAATCCACCAGCAGGGCAAGATAACTACAAGCGGAGCTAAAAACATAGCCCCTTCGAGTTCCTCTGTTTTAGAACCGATGCCAAAGATAACGCCGGTTACAGTAATTGAAAGCACAAAATATCTTAACTGGCACAATTTCAAGTGCTGCAACTCCTCTCTAAGAGAAACCTTTTCATCCAATAGAACTTTTTCAATGTCCATATTGCTTCTCCTTTAAAGACATAGCGGACATGGCTGAGGTGCCGAAAACATGCGGCGCACCTGAGTGTCAAATTTTTAAATAAACCTGCGGGCATCAATCCAATCGGATTTGCACAGAGTGTTTTCGGTCTGCTCCAGCTAATTGGTCGAGTAGGCCAAGGGAACCTCTCCCCCTAAACTTCTCACGGAACCGTACGCGAACCTCTCGATTCATACGGCTCTTATCGTTCAGTCGGTAAGACTCGTAAAAGGCACCAGTGAGCAAACAATTTTAAATTTCCTCATCGCCCATTTGAACAGCGTCCTCTTTAGGCTATAAAAAATGATCGCTCTGGGAATCCTTTCCCAGGGCGTAAAATAGATCAGGGTTTCTGCCCTGATCGTCTACGAAAACAAGATGTCCTTGTCAATTCGAATGACAATATGGTCATCCAAAATCCAATTCCTTGCACTGCTATACTTCCAATCCTCTGGTTTTGCAACAAATTCTTTTTTTACAGGATTGTTGTGAATATATTCCAATTTTTGTAAGAATCACTTTTCAGAATAAATTGTTTGATCAGGGTATATTTTGAAAGTTTTCACATTTTTACCTTTTTATTTGTATTGGAGGCCGAAAGCCTTAATTTATCTAGCGCCATAGGATAGGAATCCCAAGGCGATCAAGATTCGCACGTCGCGTTTCCAGTCGCCTTGAATATATTGCCATACCTTTCAATGATTCGTTTATTATGCCTTTAAAGCGTTTTGACTTGTTTGTTTTGCTAACTTAAAATCAAATTTTTATTTAAACACCGATTTTCATTGAAAGAAATGGGTAAACTTTATCGTTGATTTAAAAACAAGGCAATACATGCATAACTATTTAATTTTCTGATAAATATATATATGATTTTATGTGTCCTATTCATTGAAAAACTTTACCTAAGTTT
>JAACEJ010000466.1 GCA_011682565.1 Actinomycetota bacterium
GAATGGATCAATAAAACATTCGTCAGACTATTTTTTCTGTAACCTTTTGTGAAACATTAAATCTTATTGTTAGAATCTAGCTGAAAAAGAAACGGTACCGCTATTGAAATTAGCAAAAAATGAAGGTCAAATTATAAAGAAGGCCATCGAAGGAGATGAACAATCTTTCAAGATTTTATTTGAGGCTTATCAGCGACCGGTTTATAATTTCATTTTCAGAATGCTGGGCTCTCAGGAAGAAGCAGCGGATACGACTCAGGAAGTCTTTTTCAAAGTATATAAACGATTGTCAACACTGCGGAATCCCGATTTTTTTTCAACGTGGCTTTTTAGCATTGCAAAGAATGAAGCCATAACTTCCACCAGGCGGAGGAAAAGTAAAAACCATAGCTCGCTGAGCGACATTGACGAGCGAATGCTACAGCCATTAAGGGAACCGGATCATTCCTTCGAACCGGACAAGCAGGTTCTTAACAAGGAATTTGAAACGATTTTCCAAAAAGCATTGTTGGAAATTCCCGAGATTTACCGTGTGGCCTTTGTGCTTGGCGTATTAGAAAATCAACCCTATGAACAAGTAGCAAAAGTGCTTGGTTGTTCAGTCGGTAATATTAAATCACGTGTGTTCCGGGCAAGAGCGCATCTCGCTAAAAAACTAAAAAAAGAGTATGCAATGAGTGTTGTTTCATGAGTTGTTATAAAATCCAAAAAAATATTTCCGCTTATTTTGATGGCGCGCTGACGGAGAAAGAAAAAGCGCAGGTTTTACATCATGCAAAAGAATGTAAAAGTTGCGCCGGCTTTTTCCAGTACTTTGAGGTTCTGCAAAAGGATATTGAAAAAAGTACTGTTAACCATGAGCCGCCTGCTTATGTCGGAGAAATGCTCTTTCGTCGAATCGCTGCTGAAAAACAACAAGCAATCCGGACGCAAGGCATCAGAAAGCTGCTGGCACGTTTGCGGGACTTTAGGATACAGTATCAGCCTGCCTTTCGTATCGTTGAATTTGCAACAGTTTTTTTGCTTGCATTGTTTGCGGGAATTCAAATCCATCAAGTCTGGACGGGTCGAAACATTTCGGACAGCACAAACTTGGCCGCCTTTGAGGAACCTCCTTCTTCAGTTGATGATTTTTTTCAAAAAGGAATGAAGGATTATCTGGAAAAGAGTTCTCTGATTTTACGCCAGCTTAAAAACGAAGATACAAGCCGATTAACGAACGCTTCATTTTCACAAGAAAAAGAGTTGGCACGAGACTTGTTGAATCAATCCAAGCTCATTTCAAGCAAGCTCAAACAAGATAGCAGCAGCTATATCGGCAGCCTGATTGATGAACTGGAACCCATTTTCATGGATGTTGCCAATTTTGATCAGCAAAAAGATCGCCGATCACTTGATGTCATTCGACAAACAATAAACGATAAAAATTATTTGATGAGATTAGAGTCCGTAAAAGCAACAAACTCCCGGCTTCAGATTCGGTATTAATTACAAAGGGTCTATTTTCAGAGGAATATCCAAATGAGATACAAACACATTCATCAGGTATTTTTATCTTTTTCGATCATGCTCATTTTACTTTTTATTTCGTGGACGAGTTTTGCAAGGGTGCAAGGCCAGGATTACCAGGAATACCTGAAGGGGAAAAAACTTGTTTACAACGGGGAATACAAAGAAGCAATTAAAATATACCGAAATTTGCTGGATAACTTCCGGAATAGCGCTTATGAACCGGATACATATTATTGGCTCGGATATTCCTACGCAAAAGTCGGCCAACCTGAAAATGCAATCAAGGAATTAAAATCTTTATTAAAAAAGTATCCCAACAACCGTTGGGCGCACGATGGGGGAGTAAATCTCATTATCCTTGCTGCAAACATGGTGCAAAATGGAAAGAGCAAATATAAAAAATATTTACTCAACGGACTTGATAGTGAAAATCAGGAAATCCGGTTGCAATCTATTGTCGCTCTTTCGGAACTGGGAGCAGCGAATGTTTTTCCCCAACTTGAAAAAGTTTATGAAAAAGAGACCGACCCCTCTATTCGAATGAGAATACTTTTGGCAATTGAAGATTCGGGATCAAAAGAAGCCATCCCGTTGATAAAAAAGATTTTGGCCAACGAAAAAATAATGGCAATTAAATTTCAGGCCTTGCAGGCTTTAACACATATCCAGACTCCGGAGATTGTACCAACCATCGTACAGTTTCTTCGCAATGAAAAAAATCCGCTCGTCCGCTTGCAGGCCATCTCAATACTTGAACAATACAGAAGTGATTTTATCGTGCCCATTTTCATAGATATTTTGCGACATGAGCAAAATGAAATGCTTAAATATCGAGCACTCGATTATCTTGAAACTATCGACTCACCGCAAGTTACAAAAGCAATTCTTGAAGCGGTTTCGCACGAAAAAAACATAGCTGTCAAGATGCAAATGCTCGGCGCATTGGCAAACAGGGCGGACCAGGTGAGCGTGCCAATATTGGAAGCTATTCTCGAAAAAGAGCGTTCGACGGAAGTGAAAATTCGTGCTTTGAGCGTCGTCGAAAATATGAAGCCGCAGCAAGTTATACCGGTTATTAGTGTTGCCCTGGAAGATCATGATCCCGATGTGAGAATTTATGCTCTCAATATGGCCAAAGATATAGGTGGAAAGCGTTCAGTTATCATTTTTGTGAAAGCAATAAATGACAGTGACATGGACGTAAAAATGCGCGCCCTGGCTGCGTTGCTGGATATGCCGGATGAGAAAGCAATTCCCGCTCTTGCGCAACTTTTGCAGAAAGAAAAGGCCATCCCATTGCGAATGCGCGCGGTGAGTATTCTCTCAAAAATTGGAACAGCCAAATGCATCCCGGTTCTTGGCCAGGTCGTTGAGAACGATGCAAATGCGAATATCCGTTTGCGCGCTATTTCAGCACTTGAGGAAATTGGCGGAGAAAAGGCACTGGAACCGCTTTCCAAAGTAATGCTAACGGATAAAAATCCTTCATTGCGTTTTCGCGCAATTGATTCTATTGTTGCAATCGATGGAAACAAGGCGTTGCCCTATTTGCGAAAAGCGGCGTTGAATGATCCTGATTTTAATGTGCAATCTCACGCCCTCAATGTCCTTTATTACATTGATCGAAATGTTGCCAGGGAAGTCGATGTAAAATTAAGGCAAAAGTTCTTTTAATAGTGGATGAGGTTTTGAAGATTCTGAAATGCAAAAGCCCTGTTTTCACAGGGCTTTTCGCATTGATGGGAAATCCCATCGAGATTCGGTCCGACAGGGAGAGGACTATCAGACCTGTTTGTATTTGCTGATTTGCAATATAATGATTCCAATGATTGTTGGGGTGATATGTCTCACAAAACATTTACAAACAAATTTTGCAGAAAAACGCCTTGACTAAGTTAAAGAATTTGCTTAAATTTGCGCCGCTTTATTGAAAAAGGATTAAAGGATAAAAATGGTTAAAAAGAAACCTTCCAAAACATCGCCGTTGGTTCTGACGAAAAAGAACTATTTACTCTTTGGAATTGGTGTTCTGCTTATCGTTGTTGGCTATATATCAATGTCCAAAGGCCCTGTCAATAGTTTTTGGTCACTGACTCTGGCTCCCATTATATTGTGTATAGCTTATTTGATTTTAATTCCAATTTCAATATTCTGGCGCGAGAAAAATACGCAAAATTAACGGGCGATTAGCTCAGCTGGTTCAGAGCACCTGCCTTACAAGCAGGGGGTCACTGGTTCGAATCCAGTATCGCCCACAAAAATTAACCTTGCTTTTCAGGTAATAATTTAGTAGTTTTTTTAAAAGTAAAACCGGGGTCGTGGTGCAGTTGGTTAGCCCACTCCGCGAAGGCGGAGAGGTCGCGGGTATTACGAGAGATTGGAAACAAACCGGGGTCGTGGT
>JAACEJ010000467.1 GCA_011682565.1 Actinomycetota bacterium
AAGTTATTTCTTTGTTTTTTTGGTAAGAAATTTTTGAGCTTCTTTTTAACCACGAAAGGCACGAACAACACGAAATGTTTTAGTATTTTTTTTCGTGCTTTTCGTGTGGTTCGTGGTTTTTTATCTCTTGATTTTTAAATGCAGTTTACCGCGCTATGTTTTTTTACACTCTCAAGAAACCTGAAAAATTGGGCACAGAAGTGAAATGACACAGAAAAAATCGAACTATACGAGCCGTGCATTTTGCTTCAACGCGCACTTTTTTTTGAAAAGAATGTACACGGATTTCACTGGTACCGTGGGGCTGATTTCGACAATATTTACAGGATAAGGAAGACATGAAGAAAAAACTATAATGGGTGGAGTTGATTTATTTGCCGACTTTGACGGCAGAAAATGTGCGGCGCACCTCTGCGGTGCGTCGCACATGCTGAGCATTTATCGGACAAAAAGCAATTTTAACGTCTTTTTAATTTCCTTCCCTCTCAGCACCGCAAAATAGACGCCGGAAGTGACCATTTGTCCGTTTTCATTTTGACCATTCCAGTGAACAATTCTTGGCTGATTATTATTTTTAGTCAGATTGATTTGACGCACCCTCTGACCGAGCGTGTTAAAAACAGCCAGTCTCATCTCCGAAACGTCAACGCCCTGCGGGAGTTTTAGCGAAATGGAAACATCGCTGTTAAACGGATTTGGAAAAGCAGTAAATTCAAATGCTGTTGAATCCATAGCAGATTCATTTTCCAAGACCGGAGTCAAATCGCTTTCGTCTTTGCAGTCCAGGCAAAAACCGTGTAAATCGTCCCGATTGTAAATCAAAAATCCACTGTACGGGGTGAGGATTTTTTGCTCGATACTTAAATTAATAATATCGTTTACGGTCAGCGGATTGTAAGAATAGTGCAACAGAGAACGAATATGATCGCCGTACCAGGATGTAGCGATTTGTGATGTTCCTGGAGTAACATCTGCTTCTGTGATAGTAAAATGACGCACGACTTTTTTCATTCTAATTTTTCCCAAGATTGTAACGTCAATGGGGAGTGACCCGTCAAATTTCCCCACTTCCATAACAGGAAAATGCAGCGGATAATATCCTTCGTTCAAAGCCAGCAAATGTTTGCTGTGCGCATAACCTTCCTGAAAACGAAGCTGCACTTCAACATTTTCAAAATGACTGATTTTTTCATAAAAGAACGCATTGAGCAATGATCTAATGCTGTAATAGCGAAGAAAATATAAATTTCCTGCCGTAGCATAACTCGTTTTTGCATAGAAGGATTGAAGCTGAGTTTCATAGTAACCTGTAGAATAATTATAACGCAAGCCGCTCTTGTTTTCCAGATCGATAAAATGCAACTTGGTGCCGGGTTTGAACATGGTGATGATCTCATCAGCGAGCTGATTCTTATCATCAGTAGTGAGGCTGATTTCATCGGTATTGGAAAACATTAATACTTCCGCACTGTCTGCCCGACTGTTAATAAATTCAGCAGCCTGGATAATCAACGGCTGAAAAGAACTGTAGCTGGAAAAGTTTCGCTTCATCACACGCGCAAACAGTTCGTCCACGGATGCATCCGTGCATCCCACCCAACCATCCGACCCGCGAATAATATTGTCATAGGCAACAAAGATATTAATAGAATCTGCATCAGAAAGGGCTTTTTGAATGGTTTCCTTTAGAGAGGATAATAAAAGTTCGCCATTCAATCCGGAAGTATTGAATCGATTATAATCAATCAGAATTAAAATATGTCGTGGTTGTGCCGACTTGGGCACTTCCGGCGGATAAGTGGCCAAATGATAAAAATGCTCACCATTTTGTTCAAAGGTAGAAAAATAGAATTCATTTTTTATGGGAGAAGGCAAAGTCATTTCAACAAATTGATCATATTCCAACGGAATCGTCATGAGCCATAAAGAATGAGCAGTAGATTGCTTTTTACTAATAACCTCGGTCCCAACAATTCCCGGTTCCGCAGGATTGCTATCATAATAATAGATAATTTTCAGGGAATCGATTCCCTGGCCTTTTTCCGAAATAATTTGCGTCGTTGGCAGCCAGACACGCATCAATTCCACCGTCGGTCTGGCGGGTAAAAGGTATTGAATTTTGAACCGCTTTTTCTCATTTCTTTTCAGGGGAAAGAGCTTCAGATCATAGTTGACAAGTCCATCACGATTCGGCTGGGACTGGGTTAGCAGTCCGGGATTGCGAACCGGCGAACTCACATCATTAAAAAGCAATTCGGCAGTCCATTTATCCAGAACCTGCGCGGACATTATGGAATCCCCCGACCAAAGCCAAAACTCGTGCATGATGGCCTCTTCAGGTAATGAAAACTGCCACAGAAATTCAAGTTCATTGTAATTCTTAAAAAACCAGCTATCAAAATCATACGAAACCGTCATATATAAATTCATTTCTACAAAATTCCCGCGAGGATGGACTACCAGGGTCGCTTCATCAATGTTGACGTTGTAATCTTTTACGCCGGGATAATTTGCTTCATAAACGGAAAATGTGCCGCCAAACAGGGGATTTATGCTGAGCGAAATCAAACAGAAAAAAATAAATTTCTTCATTTTCAAATCCTTTCAGATTGATACTATCGCAGCAATGTTATTTTCATGCTCTCAACGACCGCACCGCTTTTAATGATCACAAAATAGATGCCCGAAGCAGCCTGCAAACCGGCATCATCGTTTCCATTCCAGACGATGTCAATTTTATATCCATCCGTTTGTTTGTGTGCAAAAGACCTGATCGTTTGCCCCATAGTGTTTACGATATGAATGTCCAATGGACCGCCGACAGCATTTTCCGGCACTTTGATCGAAATCCTGGTCTTCGGATTGAACGGATTGGGATAAGCAGCAAGTTCGAACTGCAGGGGCGCGACAACTTCCGATTCTTGTATATCATCTTCCTGAATCAATACAGAATCTTCCGCAGCCAACTTTTTAAAACCGACATAGCCATCTGCTCCGGGTATTACAAATCCGCTGTAGGGCGTTAAAACACGATTCTCAACTGAAAGCTGTTCGATATATTTTATCGTTGCAAAACTTTGCGGCTGGGCGAGCAATTGATTGATAATGTATTGAGCATACCAGAATGTTTTCACCCTTTTTTTGAATTCTTCCGGAACCGGATTTTCATTTTCTCCGAAAGAAAATCTTTTAGAATACAAGCCATCTAAAAAATTACCAAAATAATTAACCTGAAACGGTGGGGCGCCATCAAATAATCCAATCTCATAATATCTTGATGTGACATTAAAATTTTGTCTGCCAAAGTTTAATGAAATACGAGAATAGGCCAAACCACCCTGTGGCATCGGGTCGATTTCTACAGAACTCACGGTAGGTGCAAGGTAGTCGATAATTGCGTCCACGTGGTCATATAAATTGTACTTTTGCAGAGTTAGCATCGATCCTTTTGACAAGCGCGAAAGATTTTCATAAAGATATGCATTGCCCGAATACCTCTTGTTTTTAATCCAAAAACCAGAACTCCACGAAAAATTTGCATCGATGATGCGAAAAATTATCGGTTTTTTTGCGGCAAAGTATGTCTGGCGTACAATATCCATCACGGCTTCAGCCGGATAGCCGTGATCCAGGGAATTAGAAATAAACCATATCTCGCCCGGCAAATCTCTGTCATTTAAGAATTGCACTGCCTGTTTAAGCATAAATGGTAAAGAATTTAATTTAGGGACAATTTCTTTTACGCTTTGCAGCCTTTGCTCTATTGTTGCAATATCTCTTTGTACAAATTGCTTGTCCAGCCACTTTACAGAAAAACTGCTTGTTACAAAAGCCAGCGAGTCTTTGTCCGTCGTGGACAGGGACAAAGGATAGTTAAATCGATCAATAAGATTCTCACGGCTTCGGACAAAAT
>JAACEJ010000468.1 GCA_011682565.1 Actinomycetota bacterium
TAATACATTGGCAATATTCTCAGGTGAATCTGAATCTTTTGATTCCAGGTCTGTTTCTATTTTATTTGAAACATTAGTATTTTTGTCTTGGTCTTTTTTGGTCGCTTTCTTTTGGGGTTCATCTTCTGCCATAATTTTTTCCTAATTTAAGCAGTGAATTTGTCATTTTATCATCGAGTTCAAAGATTTTAGGCAAGTATTTTTCATTAAATTTGTTTTCAATGAAGGATGTAAACAATATCTCAATAAAGAACTTGAACGATTTTTCCGAGATGACATCTTGTTTATACAGATCAAAGATTTCATTAACTAATTCTTTTGTGTCTACCGTATTAGAATCGTCCGAGTTGTTGATCAGATAATTTTGATAAAAGTTTATATAATTCATGTTTCGAAAACCTTGTATTTATGAAAATGATATTTGGGCTTTTGAGATACTCAACAAGTAGAAGGAATATAAAATTTCTCTGATAATTACATAAAGTGAGTAAAAATACAAGTATTTTTTTACCCTAAGAATAGTATGAGTAACTCATAAAAATCCTCAAGTGTGTCATTGGGAGCGAAGCGAGGTAATCTGGGTGTTGGCTAAGAGGTTGTTTCTTAAAGATCACTTCGTCGCTGCGCTCCTCGCGATGACATGCTTTTTGTCTTTTTACGAATTACGCATGGTCTGTTTTGCATTTACTTTCCCACTTTATCCCATTCATCAAAAACTGCCAGCGCTGTTTGCGGGTTGGCGCCGGGGCCGAATTCAAATTGGGCAATGACGCCGCCGGACGGATCATACAAATACTCTGCTACTTTTTGCACCGCATCACGCCCATCCTGAGGATTGTCCGACGTGAGAATGTGCTGCCGGTCGATTTCTCCCCAAAATGTAATCTTTCCTTTGGCGATTTCTTTCAGGTCGTTAAAGTCCATGCAAAAAAGCTGCAAATTGATGGCATCCACGCCCACCTCGATGAGGTCCTCCAAAATCTCGGTGATGTAACCATCCGAATGCATAAAAGCAAATTTTCCATGGGCGTGCGCCAGATCGCAATATTCTTTATACAATGGTTTGAACATTTCACGCCAGATGCGTGGCGGGATCAGCAATTGGTTTTGAGAACCCCAGTCATCCATGAACATCAGTGCATCCACATCCATTTGCGCCCAAAATTCCAGTTCCTTTAGATAAAATTCATGGATAACGCGCAAAAGATCAGCGCCGCCCTCGTCCGGCATCATCACATCGATCATTGCATCTTCGGTGCCGCGTAGAAACTGGTAGCGCTCCCATGTTCGCGGACAGCAATTGGCGATGACAAACTTGTCCGTGCTCGCGTAAAAGTCGCTGATCACTTTTTTCGGCCCTTCAATATCCTGAGGTAATTGTTCGTAAGGCGGTTGAACATTTTTCCAGTCTTTGATATCCCTAATGAGAGGCGTTTCAACTTCACCGCTAACGCCCTCCTGAATGTTTCTGAAAACACAGCCCCATTCGTCCGTGTAATAACCAACGGCGTATTCGTTTCCTTTAACGCGTGGAGACGGCGGATATTTATATTCCGCTTTGCAAAGATCATTTGGAAAGCGTTGATCAATTTCTTTTAGAACTTTAGGATATCGTTTTTTCGTCCATGGGAGCAGCCATAAATCACGTGGGATGCGCTCGGGATTTTCAAATTTTAAACTGTGTGTAACAAGTTCGCGGGGTGTCTGCGGCATGGTTTTCCCTTTCTTTTATCCTTTTGATTTTTCCTTGCATGCAATGACGGGCTTTTATTTTCTCACTTTTTTTATACTATCCACAAGATATTCCAATGCTTCTTGCGTTTGGCGCGGATTAATCGGCAGTGTCACCAACTGTTCTGCGGTTTTTTCAGCATTGGGGAATTGGCCGCGTTTAAAGCCGCGCTTTCGGAAGGCGGTGCTCCAGTGCAGCGGAATGTAATGAAAGCCGATTTTGACGCCGTACTTGTACAGCATGTCGTAAATAAAATCCTCTTTGGTCATGCCGAATTCATCCGCGTCGATCATCACCGGGTAAAGATGGAAGACGTGTTTGTTCTCCGGCAGCACCGTGGGCAGCGTGAGGCCGGGTACGTCTTTCAGCGCCTCCGTCAGATAGGCCGCGTGGTCGATGCGGCGCCGGTTAAGCGAATCGACTTTTTTGAGTTGTTCGATGCCCACCGCCGCCTGAATGTCGGTCATGCGAAAATTGTAGCCGCAGTCGTCAAAATCCTGCCACCAAAATTTCTTGCCGATGGGAAATTTTTCCTCATCCAGCTTGCAATATTTTGTGCTATTGCCATGCACGCGCGTGCAATGCGAACGATAGAGAGCGATGCGCTCAAACACCGCGGCATCGTCCGTGACGACCATGCCGCCCTCGCCGAGAGTAGAGATGTTTTTCTGTTCGTGAAAGCTGAAGCAGCCGGTTGTGCCAAAAGAGCCGGCCTTGCGCCCCTTGTATTCGGCGCCGATAGCATGGCAGGCGTCTTCGACAACGTGGAAGCCGTGTTTTTGCGAAAGTTGCATGATCGCATCCATATCGCATATCTGGCCATACAAATGTACGGGAATGACCGCTTTGGTATGAGGCGTCAATTTGTCCTCGAGTTGGTTCGGATCAATGTTATAGGTAATCGGGTCAATATCGACAAAATCTACTTTCGCACCAAGCGTAGCCGGCGCAGCGGCGGTGGCGATCCACGTCAACGGCGTCGTCAATACATGATCGCCCGGTTTGAGGCCGATGCCGATCATCGACAGAAACAGGGCGGCGGTGCCATTGCTCACCACGCGGGCGTACTTGACGCCGCAAAAGTCGGCGTAATCCTTTTCAAATTGAATGCAGGCAGCGCCGCTGGTCGGAGCGCCCTGACGTAACACATTGAGAACGGCATTTTCCTCTTCCGCACCATATTCACTGCCGAATTTAATTTCCAGTCCATATTTTATTTTGGGAGTACTCATTTCATCCCCTTTCAAAATTTAAAGTTAAATCCAAACCTGCCATTAATGAACGCATCGGCGTTTGCAATATTTCTTTGGCCTTCGAGTTGTTCAGCGATGCGTCGTTGGGGCGCGGCGCACGGCCGGGCATGGCGTTCGAGTTGGTGGCAACAATCAGATCGGGAGAATAGCCCAGGCGCTCTGCGATTTGCCGGGCCATGTCATAGCGGGTCAGACGATCGTTGCCCGCCAGATGCACCGTGCCGCTAAAATCGTTGCCCGCCAGTTCCGGCAACGCACGCCCAAGGGTGATTACATCGACGGGGGTGCGAATTTCGTTTTGCGGGAATTTGACGCTTTCACCCGCACTCAGCTTTTCAATCGTTCGCGCCAGAAACGAATTGCCTTTTCCCATCACCGGCAAGCCCATCACCAGCGAGAGGCGGGCGACGACGCTGTTCTCCAGGGCGTTGACGATTTTTTCCGCGCGCACTTTGGTCTCCGCATAAAAATTAATGGGATGCGGTTTGTCCTCTTCCGTGTAAAAGCCTTTTTCGCCGTCAAACACGGTATCCGTAGAACAGAAGACAAGCTTTGCTCCGTTTCCGGCGCACAGTTCCGCGATCTTGCGCGTCACGCCGACGTTGATCGCCTCGGCCTGCTCCCGGTTGTTCTGGCAAAAGTCAATATCGGCCAGCGCCGCGGTATGGATGACGGCATCCGGATTTACCTCCTCGAACAATTGCGCCAGATTCTCAGAATCCATCAAATCCAGGCGGTAATAGCTCACCGCATCTCGATTTTCCGGGATGTCGATTCTGTCGACGGTGTGAATATCCCAGTTCTCTTTGGCCTGGGCAATAACGCTCCCGGCGACAAAGCCGCCAAAACCGGTAATGAATAGTTTCTTTTTCAAAAACTCACCTCCTTTATAAATATAAATGAGAACATCGTAAAAAGTTAAA
>JAACEJ010000469.1 GCA_011682565.1 Actinomycetota bacterium
TTATTTTTCGGATCAACCTGAACAAACTGAATGTGTTCATCAAACAATCCCTGGCTTTTTTTCACCCAATTTCGGCCACCGTCTTCACTCTTCCACACGCCGCCTTCCTTCAAACCGGCGAATAAAACGTTCACGTTTGCCGGATCGAGCGCCAAAGCCTGCACACTGCCTCCATACGGGCCGTGGCTGATCCAGATGTCATTCTGAGCCAAAGTAAGGCTTGCAAATAAGAAAATAAAAACAAGTAACAATTTAATTCTTTTCATTCTCCATCCTCTTTTGAAATTTTTTCACCTTACGAATCCTGAATGTCATGAAAATAAATTCCTTTATAACCAGACCGACATAAATTGTATTGGTCACCAGATAGCGTTTCCACATTCTTCTGGGTTCCTGCAATAATCGATAGAACCATTCGAGGCCGGTCTTTTGCATCCACTCGGGCGCTCTTTTTGTAAGACCGCCGAGAATGTCAAAGCTGCCGCCGACACCATGAATCACCGAAACATCAAGGTCTTTAAAATTCTGTCTGACCCACTCTTCTTTCATGGGTGTACCCATACCTACGAGAAGTATATCCGTATCGGAAGCAGAAATATCGGCAACGACTGCTTTTTCTTCAGCCACGGATCTGAAATAGCCGTGACGAAAACCGGCAACCTTCAGACCCGGATGCGTCCTGGTTAGCATTTCAACGGCTTTTGCAATAACGTCTTGTCTTGCGCCAAGGAAATAAACCCGGTGGCCTTTTTCGGCAGCCAGCTTAATGAGGCGATCCATCAAATCGGTGCCGTTGATTCTGCCCGGCAACGGCTGACGCAAAATTCGTGACGTCCACACAATAGGTACGCCATCGGCACCAACAAAATGCGCCTCCCTTATAATCCTGGCGAGCCGAGGATCACGACGCGCTTTGACTATTTTTGCCGCGTTAACCAGGACAATATGAAGTTTCCGTCTTTTCTGAATAATGTCATCGAGATAATGAACGCATTGGTCTAGCGACATTTTATCAACATAAAATCCAAGAATATACGAACGATCTGCCAACTGTACCGATTCACGGAGTTTCTTCTCTGCCAGAACTTGTTCCAAAATTACTCTTCCCTCGCAAGCTTTCCATTCGTTGCTATATATAAATCATGATGTTAATTCGACATAGAGCTTTTCATAAGCGTCGGCCATTGCGCGAATAGAATATTTTTCTTTCGCTGTGATCTGCCCTTTCCTGCCAAATTCCTTCCGCTTTCGCTCATCCTGAAGAATTTCCAATATTGCCGCAGCCAGGGCTTCAGGATTCTGTGGCGGAACAAGTTTACCCGTTTCGTCATGCAGCACAACTTTTGCATTGCCGCCGACACGCGTAGCCACGACGGGTTTTCCCAGCATCATCGCCTCAAGAATCGCATTGGAGCATCCTTCACTCCGTTTTGAAGCCAGGATAAAAACATCCATGGCATTTAAAAAATCAGCAACCTGGCTCCGGTTTCCCGTAAAAGAAAAATGATCATCGATATTTTTATGCCGAATGATCTGTTTCGATTCCCGCAACAACGGCCCATCGCCAACCAGCATAAAGTGCACATTTTCGTTTCGGGCCAAAACAATTTCCGCCGCATCAAATATGATATAAGGATCTTTCTGCGCCTCGATGCGTCCGACCGTACCAACGATAGAAACGTCGGCAGGGATGCCAAATTCCCGGCAAATATCTTCACGGTTTCGCCTCACTACAAGCCGCTCAGGATCAATACCATTGTAAATGACGCGGGTCTTGTTTCGCTTAACGCCACGCGAGATCGCAAAATTTCGGCCTGCCTCACTATTCGCCACAAGAAGTGACGCTTTTCGCAAAGCATGGTTTTCAAGTAACTGATAAATTCGGCTGCCTAAAGAGGTAAAAAGCAACCGCGCACTTCTTTCGGTTTGAATCGTGAACGGCACATGAAATCGCGACGCCATTATCCAGCCGATGAAACGGGCAGAAACGTTATAGGGCTGGATAATATCAAACTTTTCTTTTTGAATTAAGGTCCTGAGTTTTTGCAGATACCTGAGATCGAATCCGCCTCTTTTATCCAGAAAAATTATCCGGACGTTTGTCAATTTTTCAAATTGATCATCAAGATCATGACCGCGATAGAAAACTGCGGTCACGGCATCGAACTTTTTACTGTCGATGCTTTTGAGCAAAGACAATAACTGAATCTCTGCTCCGCCCATTCTTAAAGAAGGGATTAAATATAATATTTTTATTCGATTAATCGTTTCGCTCTGATATTGTTCCTAAAATTAGACATCAAGCATATGCGATGTTATGCATAGCCGAGGTCTTTCATTTTCATCCACATGCTTTTATCAAAACCGGGCTGAGTATCATCCGCCACATGAGGCCGAAACGAACCAACCCACTCGTGCAGCTTTTGTTCCATTTTTCTGACCTGCGGATCAGCGCTGTTGTACGTGTTCCCGGATTCGTCAGGGTCTTTGCGCAAATCATAAAACTCGTGCCATCCATCCGACGCCCAAATCAGTTTTTCATTTTGTGTCTGGATTGCGCGCAAATCGCGAATATACTGCATAAGTTCCTGCTTTTGTAAATCCTTGCGTCTATTGAGCCAGCGGTCAATCATCATCTCAGGATTAAATGTTTCCGTCAGCGCCGCGTCCCGGGCGTTTCCATTCAAAAAAGAAATACCCTGCCGATCATTCTTGTAATCCCACTCTATGCCAAGTCCATCCAAAATTGTAGGAACAATATCCACCGTTTGTACCAGTTGGTCTTTGCGCGCATTTTTTTCAAACCACTCGGGATAACGAACAATAAATGGTATTCTTATCAATGGATCATACAAGCAGAAAGCGTGCCAGAAATAATTATGCTCTCCCATATTCTCACCGTGATCCGAAGTGACGATCACAAGGGTTTGATCCATTATTTTTTTATCACGTAAAAATTGAAAGAGCCGGCCCAGTCGCCAGTCAAGATAAGCAATTTCACCGTCATACAATTCGACATAGTGTTTAACCTGCTCCGTTGTAAATTGAACATGTCCTGCAAAAAAACCAATGTGATCGTATTTGAGGTACTTGCTCTCCTCCAGCCAACTGCCGCTAAAAAAGCGTTTACGATAAGGCCGCGGGGGAAAATAAATGGAATGGGGTTCCTGGTAATGAATGTAAGCAAAAAAAGGTTTATCGGCATTATAATTATCCAGCCAGGCAAAAAAAGCAGCTTCGGTGGCAAATGCACCGTCATCCCGCTTCAGCACAACATCCCGATGAAAATTATCCAGCACATCTTTCATTACTGATTTTGCCCGCATGGGCACCGCTTCTTTAACTTTTTGGGAAATGCCCTCTCCATGCCTTCCCTTGGTTGAATCCGCAGCGGATGTTTCCGGTTTTCCCTGGTAAAGAAACCGGTCGAACCCCCGGGAAAGACCGGTCTTGCTGCTTAAATACATATTGTTGGAAAAGCAGGTAGTGAAATATCCGTTATTTTTCAAAATAGAAGCGACAGAAGGTACGTCTGCGTCGAGATAGTAACGGCGGTTTGTATAGCCGTGTACGGTAGGATATAGACCGGTTAAAACGGAAGCGAGAGACGCGCCGGTCCAATTTGCAGCGGAAAAGGCATTCTCATAAACCGTTGCTTCGGAAGCAAACAGGTCTATATTTGGGCTGGTCTCACGGGCATAGCCGTAGGTCGAAAGATGATCGGCACGTAGACTGTCAATAGTAATCAATAAAATATGCGGTTTTTGCATTGAAACTCTCTTCATTTTCGTAACGCAATTATAAGAAATATGTTTTCAGCAAATAAGATGCCAGGACAAATATAACAATTTGAAAGCAGGAGGGCTAACTTTTCGCAGCTTTTATTTTTTAAACCGTTATTATTT
>JAACEJ010000040.1 GCA_011682565.1 Actinomycetota bacterium
ACTTTTGCCGAGATGAATATTCTGAAATGGGGTAATCTGCGAAAAGATGGGAACCCCTTTCCCCTCTCCCTCAATGAATAAAAGTACGGAAATCAAGAACAAGTGCGTAAAAACAAAGATACTTGCGAAGGATTCGTTTTTAACAATACTTTGTTATTTATGTCATTGCGAGCGAAGCGAAGCAATCTGGATGTCGGCTAAAGTGCAGTTTTTTAAGGATTACTTTCCCGGCAAATCGGGATAAACTGTCGCTGCACTCCTCGCGATGACATGCTTTTCGACTTTTTACGAATTACTCATTCATTTTGACCTGCTGCCCATAAAACAGCCCGGCGCACCAGTTTGCGATAATTCACATTTTCATAAGCCGAATGATCATGTCCCAATTGAATCGTCACAACACGAGAGTTGCCATATTGATGCGCCCAGGCAATAGTCTTTCCGCTGAGCGGATGCTCCGTGCTCAGCAGCGCATCAACATTCGGCGCCACATAAAAGCCGCCGTACACTTCGTCGTGGATATGGAAATCCTGCATTCCCTTTGTAACCGGGTGCTGGGGGTTGACAATGTGCACGGGAATATCCTGGCCATGTTTGTATGTCGAACCCGGGATTTCCCGACCGTTTTCCATGTGCGGCTTGAGAAAGTATTTCCCGCCGACGATTTTCTCATACTCCGGCCACGCCTGATAAGATGCCAGCGCATGATGCAAAACAACCAGTCCTTTTCCTTTTTTCAATAAATCGAGAAACGCTGCTTTTTGTGCGGCTGTGATATCCTGGTACATATCGTAAAAAACAAGGACATCATATTTTGCTGCTGTCCCGTCCGTGTAAATTTTGTCCGCCTGAGGATGAACGACCTCGCGATATGTAATCCGGTCAAAGCTGTCGAACATGGCAAAAAACGCTTCATGCTCGAATCCATGCCCACCGGTTATAATAAGCAGCGAAAGCTTTTTGTCGTCATTTCCGTTTTTCTTTTCAGCCGAAAAGCCTGTTCCGACCAAAAGGATCAAAATCGAAACAAAGTAAACAAAATAGAATCTGAGCATAAAATCACCTCACTTAAAATGAAAAGTGAAAAATGAATAGTGAAAAATATTAATACGAATAGTCAACTTGACACTTGCTCCCACCCTCAGAAAACAACAAACTAATCGTTAATTTCTACTTTCGTTTTCCTATTCTCCTTTTCCTTACTCCTTTTTCCGTTCTCCATTTCTTATTTTTCATTATTCATTATTCATTTCTCATTATTCATTATTTCTCCCCCCTACCATCCATACTTTTCCGTCCCCCACTCTTTCTGCACTTGCTCCTGTTTCACATACACAAGACTTTTTTCCGGCACATCCTGTTGGATAATCGCCCCGGCGCCTAAAACGCTGTAAGGGCCGACTTTGACTCCCGGCATAATAATCGTATTAACGCCCGTACGCACAAAATCTCCAAGATATGCTGCATTGGCACCGGTTTGGGGAATTTCTCTTCTCCCCTTTATGCGATGGGCAGTCTGCATGTCATCGAAACGTAGATTGCCGCACACCGTTGCCGCACCCAAATCACAGGATTCACCGAGAACGCCCCAGTATTCGCCGTAATGATACGCCCAGGCCCTGCGCATAAGTACGCCGCTCACCTCAGCGCCATGACCGATAAAACCGTCATCGCCGACCGAAGTGCCTTCCTCGATCTGGCTGTAACGACGCACAACCGTGTTTTCACCGATGACAACACGCGGCTCAACAATCGCACCCTGGATGATTTTTGAATTGTCACCCAGCCACAAATCGCCTTCCACGTAAACTCCCGGGCCGATCTCACAATTTTCCCCCACAACAATCTTTCCACTGATATTTGCGCCATCAGAAATCCTGGAATTCTTGCCGATATGATTTTCAGATAATTTCGAACTCAGATATTCCAGCCAGCTATAATTTGCGCTTAAGATATGCCAGGGCTTGTCTATATCAAAGAAAACATTTTTCGTTTCGACGGCCAATATCTTTTGCTTGTCATCAATGGCCATTTGTAGCGAGTCTTCAATATGTGCTTCATCCGGGGCCATCATGCCTACCTGTGTTGCCTGCATGATCCCCGGATTGCGCCGTAAATAGGGCAAAAAACGTTGGTCAAAAACAAAAGCGCCGCAAAAACGATGGGAAACGTCATCACGTGGATGGCCGAGAATATAATCAATGGACTCATCTTTAACCTGGGCGCAAAGCCAGTCATTGGGCAATTCACTTTGCAAAGGTTGAACCAGAGCAGCGGCCAGGGATTTTGCAGCTCGCTGCTTTTCGAAAAGAAGAGCAATATTTTCTTCCGTCAGCAGCACATCGCCGTACACAACAGTAACAGGGTCGCCGCCGTTTTCACTCCATGCGGAAAGCAGCGCAGGGACAGTTCCACTACTTCCTTTTTGCTCAACAAGTGTAACGTTGTTTTCGGCACCGACAGTATACGCGATCTGCTCCTTGCGGTAACCTGTCACAATAATAATACGTTCAATGCCGTTTTTTTTCAGCGCTTCAATAGTCCATGTGATAATCGGCTTATTGGCAATCGGCAGCACAGCTTTATTCTTGGTCACTCCGTACGGCCAGATTTTGCTGCCCCGACCGGCAGCGAGAATAATTGCAGTTTTCATGTTCGCCTCTGAATTTCAATATAAATTATGATAGTAAAAATTAAAGATAACACCAAGAAAGCGAAAAGTCAAGGCGGAAAGGAAACGAAAAGCGGATAGCAGATGACAGATAGCAGACGATTTAACCCGGCATCCGACATCCGGTATCTGGCATCAGGCATCCGATAAATATCCGCGTTCTTTTTTCTTGCATTTCAAATTCCGTAAACTTATATTTCGTACATACGAATTAATCGTCAGATCGTGCCGTATTATCGACATAATTCTAAGCTGCAAAAAGAAGGGGCCTGATGGTGAATTTGTGATTCGCCGCGCACCGCAAGAAGAGTATCAACTCCAGGTTACTCGTATCGGCTATGAGCCTGAAATGATCCAAGCCGTTGTAACATCAAACATGATAATTCGTGCCAAAGGCGGGCTGGGGTCAAACGACTTTTAGGGCGGGAATATTTCTCTGACCGGTCAAAAAAGAGTGTTGGATATGTTCTGAATGTCGGCTAAAATACTGTTTTATTAAGATCGCTTCCCAGACAATTCGGGGGAAACTGTCGCTCCGCTCCTCGCGATGACATGCTTTTCGATTGTTTACGAATTACTCATGAATAGGAAAAAAGATGTTTTGGGAGATCACGACGGATTTAAAAAAGGATAAATTAAATTGAACGACAAAGAGATTAGACGATTGGCTGAAGTGGCTCCCAATATTATGGGAGCCTTTCATGATTTGGGACGACAACATCCCGAAGATGAAAAATTATCCATGCGGCAATTTCAGGCGTTAATCGTTTTGAATACCAGCGGCACTTTATCGCTTTCGCAATTTTGTAAAAAGCTGGCGTTGGCTCCCTCAACAGGGACGGAACTGGCGAATCGTTTGATTGCATTAAATTACTTTTCCAAAGTCAGTGAACATACAGATAAACGCCAGGCTGTGCTCACGGTTACTCCAAAAGGTTTGAGATTAATGGAGAAACGCCAATATGCATTGACGGAAATGTTCAACCAGTTCCTCGATCCCTTTACACCCAAGGATAAAATAAAGTTCATTTCATCCTTTGAAACGATTTGGGAACTGATAAAAAAATATAAACAGTAATCGACAAACCACCCAATATTGACAATCTTTGAGATAGTCAAATTATTTTCATCGCCATAATTTGTATTACGTGCAAACCCGATTATACAACTCGTTACGGCGGGACTATTTTGATTGCATCCCGGGTTTAGAGTTTTTATATTTACAACCTGTCAAAAGCCCCTGTGGGTTATTTTGAGAATCGAATATAATTTCACGAGTTGTCACAGATATCTAACAAAATTAGAAAAAATGTTTAAAACCGTATCATTCTACACATTAGGCTGTCGTCTTAATCAGGCGGAGACAGCGATTATCCGGCACAGCTTTGAACAGCAAGGCTATGATGTTCTCGATTTCGGCGCGCCAACCGACCTAGTCGTGATCAATACCTGCACGGTTACCGAGAACGGCGATGCGGACACCCGGCGATTAGTCAATAAAGTGCAGCGCATCAATTCGGATGCGCGAATTGCTCTCGTCGGCTGTCAGGCACAGACGCAGGGTGCTAAATTATTGCAAATGCCCGGCGTGCAATGGGTCATCGGAAATGCTATAAAAATGGATTTAGTGAATATCCTCAACAACCTTAGCACGGACGATCCGCAGGTGATGACACCGATCATCAAAAAGGAAAGCTTTACAATTCCCATAGCAGGAATTGATAGAAATCATACACGTGCAAATCTAAAGATACAGGACGGCTGTGATTTTTTCTGTTCTTTCTGCGAAATTCCTTATGCCCGTGGCCGGGCACGCAGCCGTGAATTCAACGACATCCTGCGCGCCGCAAAAGAACTTGTTGACGCCGGTCATCACGAACTGGTGCTGACCGGAATCAATGTCGGTACATATCGCTTTGAGGATAAAACCATCTCGGACGTGATTTCTGCTTTAGAGCGGATCGATGGCCTGTTGCGCCTGCGCATATCTTCCATCGAACCGACAACCATCTCAGACAAAATAATCGAAAGCATGACACAGCAGGGAAAACTGTGCCGCTACCTGCACGTGCCGATTCAGCACGGGCATGATGAAATTTTACAGGCAATGGACAGAAAATATTCGGTACAGGATTTCTCTGAATTTATTCTCGATGCTCACAATAAAATTCAGGACGTTTGTCTTGGAACGGATATTATGGTTGGTTTTCCCGGCGAAACAAAAGCCCACTTTGATGCAACCTATGAACTTTTGCGGGAACTGCCCTTCACTTATTTTCATGTCTTTAGCTATTCAGATCGTAACCATAATAAAAGCAGAAAATTCGGAGAAAAAGTATCCAAAGAGATTATTGACGAACGTAGCCGACGTATGCGTGAATTGAGTAACCGTAAGCGCAGAACATATCTGGAAGGATTCCTCGGTAAAATAGAATGGGTGCTTTTTGAGCAGAAAAAGCGCGGCTTCTGGTCGGGATTGACCGACACATACATTCGTGTGAATGCTACAAGTAATTTGGATTTGAGCAACAAATTCCTTCCTGTCAAACTTGAAACAATCGATAACCAGGCAATGGCAGGTACAATTCAATGAAAAAAGTATTTATCGAAACGTATGGCTGTCAAATGAACGAGTATGATACCGAGATCGTCAAAACGATTTTGCAGCAGGAAGATTATGAATTCACTTCCGAAGAAAAGGAAGCGGATGTTGTCCTTCTAAACACCTGCTCGGTTCGTGAAAATGCCAACCGCAAAGTTTATGGCCGTATTCACAGCATCAAACACCGCCGTAATGGCGAGCCGGTTATGATCGGCGTTCTCGGGTGCATGTCAACAAATTTTCGCAAACAACTGCTGGAAGACCCCAAATTGCCGATAGATTTTGTTGTCGGCCCGGACAGTTACAAACGTCTTCCGAAAATCCTGCACGATGTTGAAAAAACAGGCGAAAAAGGATTTGATGTTACACTGTCGGAGTTCGAAACGTATTCCGACGTTTATCCCACCCGTGAAAAAGGTGTAAATGCCTGGATTGCCGTTATGCGCGGCTGTAATAATTTTTGTTCTTTTTGTGTTGTCCCTTACACCCGCGGTCGGGAACGAAGCCGCTCTCCCGAAAATATTGTCGACGAAGTAAAACGCCTTGCAGACGCAGGTTTTTCCCAGGTAACCCTGCTTGGGCAAAATGTGAATTCGTACAATTATCAAGGCAAAAGTTTTGCACATTTGCTGACAAAAGTCGGCCAAGTGAATGGAATTAAACGAATTCGTTTCACCTCGCCGCACCCCAAAGATTTTCCCCACGATCTTTTGCATGTCGTTGCCGACAATCCCAAGGTGTGCAAACACATTCATTTGCCCCTTCAAGCCGGCAGCAACCGCGTGCTCGATTTGATGCGGCGCACGTACACAAAAAAAGAGTATCTCCACCTTGTCGATGACATTCGTTCACACTATGAAAAAATGGTACTGACGACGGATATTATTGTCGGATTCCCCACCGAAACAGATGAGGAGTTTGAAGAAACATTCGCCGTTGTGGACGAGGTTGAATATGACTCGGCTTTTATTTTCAAATATTCGCAACGCCGGGGAACCGTTGCGGCGAAAAAATATCCCGACGATGTACCCGAAGAAGTCAAGACGGAACGAATTATCAGACTCAATGAGCTGCAAAAGCAAAAATCACTCAAAAAGAACCGGGCGCATATCGGCCAAATCCATCAAATCCTCATCGAAGAAGAAACCACAAAACGCTCGGATAAAGATGTCCAGGGGAGAAATGACGGCAACAAACTGGTTATTTTGCCGAAAGGAAATTTACATGTGGGTCAATTTGTAAACGCCCGCATTACCGACGCCTCGGCGAATGTGTTAAAAGGAAAAGTGGTTCACGTACCTGATTAATCCGGGTGTGAATTTAACGGTTATTGTTCCTGGCTGGCAACAGAAAAACTTGCGCTTGAAGTGAATAATTGTTAAATTACCTCAGGATTTTAGGTAGTTCACTTAAATTTCTGAGGTAATTTTATGTTCGATCAACAACTTTATCTTTTGCAAAATCCATGGAAAACCGGACGTGAGCTTAAATTTGAGTGGATTGCCAGGGATATTGTAAAACAGATTAGTCCCTGGATGGAACATGACGAGATCATTGTTCTTACAGGATCAAGACAAGTGGGAAAAACTACAATAATCAAATTCCTGATCCGCAAACTCCTCAATCAACAAATCAATCCCCAAAATATATTCTATTTCTCCCCGGATGATGAAGGAATTTATTCTTTATTCGAGAGTACCAGCTTGTTCATCTCATTTCTTCAGGATGAAGGAAAAACAGGAAAACAATACATATTTATTGATGAAATCCAACGACTTGAAAATGCAGGCTTGTTCCTGAAAACGATCTATGATCTTAATCTCGATCTTAAAATTATTGTAAGCGGTTCCTCTTCACTTGAAATTCGCAGCAAAATTGCAGAGCATCTTACGGGCAGAAAAATAAATTTTTTCGTTTATCCCTTTTCCTTTTCGGAATATCTCCGATCTCGCAAAATTGATTACGCAGCTAAAATTTCTGGTTGGAGCTCTCCAAAAGAGCTGGAGTATTTAAACTCCATTTTTGGATCTTCTTTAAACGAGTTGTGTGAAAAGTATATGATCTTGGGCGGCTATCCCAAGGTTGTTTTAGAAAAGAGCTTTTATGAAAAAGAAGAACAATTAAGAGAACTTTACAAAACTTATATTGAAAAAGATGTCGGTCATTTCTTTGGCATACGTGACACAATCAATTTTAACAAATTTGTCCTTACTTTAAGCTACCAAAACGGTGCCTTGTTTAATGTCCATGCTATGTCTCGCGACTTGGGTATCTATCGGGAGAAATTGGTAACCTATTTATCAATTCTGGAAAACACCTTTATTATAAAGCAAATTGCTCCTTTTTATAATAATAAGGCAAAAGAAATTTCCAAGATGCCAAAAGTATATTTTCAGGATAACGGCATACGAAATTATTGCTTGCGCGATTTAAGCTCATTTCCCAGAGGAGATGCAGGCGCTCTTGCAGAAGGTTTTTGTTTGTCAGAATTATTAAAGATGGGCATTGATTCAAAATTTTGGCGTACCCAGGCAGGCGCAGAAGTTGATTTTATTATTCAGGGAAAATATCCGATTCCCTTGGAAGTGAAATTTACAACATTTCGAAAAACAAAAGTTGAAAAAGGGTTTGTCAATTTTATTTCTCAAAACAAAGTGCCGCGTGCTTTTGTCATAACGAAAAACTTTTCGGGCTATGATAAAATTAACCAAACAGGAATATGGTTCGTACCGATTTATTTAATAGGTGGAATTAGAAATCTATTAACCTAATAGGCGTTGTTATTTCATACAAAACTATATTAAGCAGAAAGCACATGGAGGCCGCACCATGAAAAAAAATTTCGTACTGGACACAAATGTCATTCTACACGACTCGCACAGCATTTTTCATTTTGAAGATAACGATGTCGTCATTCCTATTACCGTGATCGAAGAAGTGGATTATTTTAAAAAAGGGCACGAACAGGTGAATTACCACGCGCGTGAGTTTATCCGCCAGCTCGACAGTTTTCCGGGTGAAAAGCTGGTAAACGACGGCGTGCCGTTGGGAGAAGGTCTCGGGAAAATATCGATCATGACAAACTATACGGATGTGCCGGAAGTGACGGCCGCCTTTGTCGAGCAAAAGCCCGATCACCGCATCCTTTCCGCAGCGCTGACACTGGAAAAACGGCATCCGGAAAGTCAGGTCATCCTTGTGAGCAAGGATGTGAATATGCGTCTCAAAGCAAAATCTCTTGGGCTTAATTCGCAGGACTATTACACGGACAAAATCCAGGATATTGAAAAACTTTATACCGGTGTGCGGATGATAAATAATTTCGATCCCGAATTGATCGACCGTCTTTACCAGGCGCCGCACGAGATTTCTGCCCCGGAGACGGAGATTGACAATCCGGTGCCGAATGAATATTTTATTTTGCGCAACGATCGCAAATCCGTATTGGGTTACTATAATCCACGCATGCAAACAGTGCAACATGTTGAAACGTTATCGGCTTACGGTATTAAACCGCGAAATGCAGAGCAAACTTTTTCGCTGCACGCCCTTTTGAATCCCAAAATCGAACTCGTCACACTTAGTGGTAAAGCCGGAACAGGGAAAACCCTTCTCGCCCTCGCAGCAGCTTTGCAGGTGCGAAAACAGTATCGGCGCATTATGCTCGCGCGTCCTATCGTTGCTCTTTCCAATAAAGACCTTGGTTTTCTTCCCGGCGATGTTGAATCCAAACTCGATCCATACATGCAGCCTTTGTACGACAATCTCGGTGTCATCCGCAATCAGTTCAAAGAAAACGATAAAGAATATCAGCAAATCCAGGAAATGCTTGATAATGGCAAGTTGGAAATTTCTCCATTAGCGTACATCCGCGGACGAAGTCTGGATCATATCTTTTTCATCGTTGACGAAGCGCAAAATCTGACACCGCACGAAATTAAAACGATTATCACTCGCGCCGGCGAGGGAACCAAAGTCGTCTTTACCGGCGATCCGCACCAAATAGACACACCTTATCTGGACATTCGCTCCACCGGTTTGAATTATCTCATCCAGCGAATGAAAGATCAGCCGCTTTATGCGCATATCACGCTGATCAAAGGTGAGCGATCCGAGTTGGCAGAGATGGCAAGTAACTTGTTATAACAAAACAAATGCGTCGCTATACGATCTATCTCCCACTCTACAATGGTGTCAAAGTGCTGGCGATCGGCGTGAACGAAGGTGCGGAGATTGAGCCGACCACACCTTTTGTTGTCGACAAACCGGTCGTTTACTACGGCTCGTCCATAACACAAGGCGGCTGCGCCAGTCATCCGGGAATGAGCTATCAGGCCATCCTCAGCCGCCACCTGGATGTTGATTTTGTTAACCTGGGATTTTCCGGCAACGGCATGGGCGAACCTGAAGTGGCAAAACTCGTCGCCTCTATCGATGCCTCGTGTTATGTGCTCGATTTCGGCGTTAATCTGCCAAGCGCCGACAGCGTGGCCAAAGTTTACGGGCCGTTCATCGACATCATTCGCAAGGCTCGACCGGAAACGCCAATCATTGCTGTAACTCCGATTTATATGGTTTATGAATACTGGAAGCCGAACAAAGTCACTTTTATGCGGGATGTCATTCGTAAAGAAGTAGCACGACACAGAAAAACCGGTGATCAAAATATAATGTTGGTTGAAGGATTTGAGCTGCTCGGCCCTGATTTTTCCAGTGCCTTTGTCGACGGCGTGCATCCCAACGATCTGGGCATGCAGGCAATGGCAAAAGGATTGCAGCCTTATGTGGCGCAGGTGCTTCACGTTTCAGGCAGGAAGTACAAATTGAAAAGATAAACTTGCAAGCCCTTTGGTATCCTTTTTGCTCTTTCGACCTGGAATTAAATCCAAGGAGCAAAAAATGTCTATAATTACAAAATATTTTTCATGTTCTTTTACACAGGAAAACACACAATGCCAATACCCGCAAATTTAGAGATTATAAAGGAAAAAGTTGCAACATGGAGTAAGCTGGCGGACAGAAAACCGACGTATGCACTGGTTGCCAATGTCGACCTGGTGGTCATCCGCTATGACGACAATGTCTCAGTGCTTTACGGTCGCTGCCTTCATCGTGGCGCGTTGCTTTCCGACGGATACATTGACGGACACAATTTAATATGCGGCCTTCATGGCTGGGATTATCAATATGAAACCGGCATCAGCGAATACAACAACAAAGAAATTCTGCCCAGGTTTACTACCTGGATCGATACCCGGGATGACGCTGTTTATGTAGATGAAACCGAGGTGCGTGCCTGGGAGAAAGAAAATCCGCAGCCGTACCGGCGCGATACATACCTTGGGCTTTATGCGGATATTCACGGCACAGAGGAAGAACCCTACAACGGGTACATCCGCCAACTGGCAAAAAACGGGTTGAAAAAAATCGGCCACCATGGGCGCGTGTCTGCCATGGGTGTGCCGCTCACCAAGCTGCCCCGCTGGGATGATATTCAAATCCTCACCGCACAGCTTGCCAAACGTCCTCTGGCCGATGATGCTCAAGTCGACACGACTCTTGTTATCGGTCCCAATGCACACAAGCCGCTGCGGCTGGAAATACCTGTTTTTGTCAGCGATATGAGTTTTGGTGCCTTGAGTGCCGAGGCCAAAACAGCATTGGCCAAGGGCGCTGAAATGGCCGGAACGGGAATTTGTTCCGGTGAAGGCGGTATACTGCCGGAAGAACAGGCCGCTAACTCGCGCTATTTTTACGAGCTGGCTTCGGGCAAATTCGGCTGGAGTCTCGACAAGGTTGCCAAATGTCAGGCTTTTCATTTCAAAGCCGGGCAAGGTGCCAAGACAGGCACGGGTGGTCATTTGCCGGGAAACAAGGTGAGCGAAAAAATTGCACAAGTACGAGGGTTGAATCCCGGCGAGCAGGCGATCAGTCCGTCACGTTTCCCGGATCTGGCCACAGTGGATGATTTTAAAAAAGTAGCGGAGCAGGTTCGTAAAGTCAGCGGCGGAATACCGGTTGGATTTAAAATGTCTGCACAGCACATTGAAGATGACATCGACTTTGCGCTGGCGGTTGGCGTGGATTACATTATCCTGGACGGACGCGGAGGTGGTACGGGTGCTGCACCGGATATTTTCAAAAACAATATTTCCGTGCCGACAATGGCGGCGCTTGCCAGGGCGCGGCACCATCTTGATAAAAATGGAAAGCAAGATGTTACTCTGATTATTACCGGTGGATTGCGCACAGAATCGGATTTCGTCAAAGCGCTCGCCCTCGGTGCGGACGGCATTGCCATTGCCAATTCGGCCATTCAGGCTGTCGGCTGCCTGGGAATGCGGGCGTGTCAGACGAATAATTGTCCCGTCGGTGTTGCCACGCAAAAAGACGATTTGCGCAGCCGCCTGATCATAGATCAATCTGCACTGCAACTGAAAAACTTTTTACAATCCTCAGTGGAGTTGATGAAAATCCTCGCCCGCGCCTGCGGTCACGAACATATGGCTGATTTTTCAAGAAATGACCTGACAACGTGGAAACGTGAAATAGCCGATTTGACAGGGATTGAATTTGCGGGGGTGGGAAAGGAAAAAATGTAGAAAGACTCTATATGAGTAATTCGTAAAAAGTCGAAAAGCATGTCATCGTGAGGAGCGGAGCGTTAGTTTATCCCGAATTACCGGGAAAGCGATCTTTATAAAACAGCACGTTAGTCGACATCCAGATTGCTTCGCTTCGCTCGCAATGACATTTTCGGACTTTACGAATGACTCAT
>JAACEJ010000470.1 GCA_011682565.1 Actinomycetota bacterium
GGAGTGTTTTTGCGCGAGGATTTCCGGGACTATTTTGAGCGAAAGGGCTGGCGTGTTTTTGCTGACAAGAAATTTCACCGCTACCATCTTTTTCGCGTCGAGTATACACAATACGAGTATGGTTCGATGGCAACCCGCACAAATTTTGCCGGTTCAATTTTCGGCGGGAATAAGGTTTATCGCATTAATCCTGCCATCCGCAATGGGCGCGAAAAAAGTTTCAAATTTTCCCTCGCTCTGGATCATCGCGATAATTTGTATTTTCCTGTCCATGGTTGGGTGCTCCACGCCGTTTTACAGAAAACATTTGGTGATTTTAATACAAACGGTTTTTTCCTTGACTGGACCCATTACATCCCGACGTGGGCGCATCAGAAACTTGTTCTGCGAGGTTTGTTTGGTGCGCGTTCGGGTACTATGGGCCGGCAGCATCTGATGACCATCGGTGGTGTGGGGAGTTTGCGAGCGTTTCGTGACCACCTCCGTTCAGGACAGAATTTGGCAATGCTGAATATCATTTATTTGTTTGGAGGAGATATTTTACAGAATTCACCATTACGGAATTTTCCAATGATGGACTCGACTTTTCTGGGATTTTTCTATGAAATAGGAGACACGTGGAACAACGAAAATAATCAGGGTTTTGCTCCCAACTTTAATCGGGCAAGATGGCTTTCGGATGCGGGAGTGAGCTTGCTTATAATGGATGGCCTTATGCGTTTCGATTTCACGCGCCAGATCAGAGGTGGAACGGGAAAGTGGAGAGTAACGTGTCGTCTCTTTAATAGGCTTTGAAATAATTGATATGCTTTTTGTCTGAGATTTGTTAATTTAATATAGAATAGTCTGTTCTTGAATCTTTTTCTAAAAGCCGGAAAATAATATTTTGAAAAAAGCGTTCATTGTTTTATTTATATATTTTTCAGGAATTGTTTTAACTTTTGCTCAGACGAAGGATGTCAAACCCGATTCCATGATCATCAAAAAGATGATTTTTATAGGCAACGAGAAAACTAAAGATGTTGTTCTTCGTCGGGAGATGAAGACAAAAGTTGGCGACAAGCTCGACAAGAAAAAACTTGAAGAGGATCGCAAAAGACTTTTAAACTTGCAACTCTTTAATCGCGTCGAGTTTAATCCCATGCAGGCTGATGACGGCGTTATTCTCCTTATTATCGTTGCTGAAAGGTGGTTCCTTTTTCCATATCCGATTTTCTTTTTCAACGAGCACGAGTGGAAAAAGGTATCCTATGGCGCCGGGATTGTTCATCAGAATTTTCGCGGCATGGACATCCAGATAGATGGTGCTTTTTGGCTGGGATATAACCCGGGTATTAGTTTATATTATTCCAATCCCTGGATCGGCGCAAGAAACTTTTTTACAAAAATCAAAATATTTTCTAATAAAGTTAAAAGCAAAAGCCTGGAATATAACCGCTTTGATGAAACGCATCACGGCATCGACGTGACCTTTGGGCGGCGATGGGGATATCATACATATCTCGCTGTGAATACCGGGTATCAGCAACTTAGCGTTCCGGACGAATTCAAAACCGCGACAATCAGTGGAAGCGGCACCGATCGATTGCCATCGCTGGGATTTGCGTTCCGCTATGATACGCGCGATCTTTACCAATATCCCAGGTCGGGCATGCGCTTTGACGCTTATGTGGCGCAAGCCGGTTTTTCAGAAAGCTTAAACTTTGTGCGATACGGGATTGATGCCCGTGTTTACCAGCCTTTGCTCGCCGGTGCTTCACTGGCGTTGCGCTCAGCTTTTGATCTTTCGCAGGGTCAGATTCCGGTGTATGGCAAAACTTTTATTGGTTATAGCGAGCGGGTGCGTGGATACTTTAATACCCGCCGGGAAGGCGACAATCGTGCAATCCTGGAAGCGGAACTGCGTTTTCCCATTTTGCCGATTCGTTATTTTGATCTTGGCGATAAAGCGTATCTGCTGGGCCCGTATGGTGATAATCTGCCGTTTGGCATCAGTGCCGGTTTGTTCTATGATGCCGGTGCCGTGTGGAACCAGTCCCAAACGCTGCATGAACGCAATTTTCTGAATGGTTTTGGAGCCGGTTTGCATTTGCATGTGCCCTACGTCGATGTCCTTCGCCTGGAATATGCTTTTAACAAAGAAAGAAACGGTCAGTTCATTTTTGATATCGGGGTCTATTTTTAAATGTCGCATCATTACCAGTTTTATGTATCTCCCGAAAGAGTGGGAAAAAATGTCTTTTTTCTAAGCGGGGAGGAGTTTCATCACGCCGTAAAAGTGCTGCGCAAAAAAGTTGGCGATTCATTGGCTGCCGCGGATGGATTGGGGAATTGTTATGAGGGACGGATCAAGGACATTTCGAGCCTGCAATTAAAAGTTCGCATCGATTCCAAAACAAGAAACACAGGGGAACCGGAATTGTTTCTGACGCTGGCTCAGGCTGTCCCCAAAGGAAGTCACTTTGACTGGGTTGTCGAAAAAGGGACGGAAATTGGTGTCTCTGCGTTTCAACCGCTATTGTCAAAATATTCTCTTGTCGATCCGTCTTCGCGAATTGAACGCTGGCGGCACAAAGCGCTTTCAGCCATGAAACAATGCGGTCGTTCCCGCTGCCCGGAGATTTTGCCGCCTGTGGAATTCGCTCGCATTTTAGAGGAGGCGTTTAACATTCCTGCTTTTATTGCTTATGAAAGTTTTCAGGAAGATTTCGAGTTGGATTTCGCTGCTTTACTAAAATCCTATGCCAGGGCGATTATTTTCATTGGTCCAGAAGGTGGTTTTAACCAAAATGAGATTGACCTTGCTGTTGAAAATGGCGTTCACCCGATTTCGCTCGGTAGCAGACGCTTGCGCAGCGAAACCGCCGGGATTGTTGCTGCTGTCAAAATTCTAAGTGCCTCCGGCGATCTTGGAAAATTGTAGCGCCGAAATTATTGCCGATTATTATTTTTGAAAAATCAATTTTACAAGGAGATTTGAATGTCCTGCATTTTTTGTGATGTTGCTGAAGGAAGAACGTCCGCGAGAATCGTTCGCGAGACAGATGCTCTCGTTGCTTTTTATGATATCAATGCCCAGGCGCCGGTTCACATTCTGGTGATTCCCAAAAGACATATTCCCACGATAAATGATGCCAAACCGGAGGATGCCGCGCTGATCGGAAAGATGGTTTTGCTGGCCAGGGAAATTATGGAAGAACAGGGATACGATCGCAAAGGCTATCGTCTGGTCATGAATTGCAACAATGACGGCGGACAAACAGTATATCATTTGCACCTGCACGCTCTTGCCGGCCGATGGATGACATGGCCACCGGGATGATTGAAAACGGTGTATGAACTTGATAAAAGAAGTGAGGTATTACTTTCCAAAGGAAAAAGACCTTGATTTTAAACAGTTGAATAACTATATTTTGTGTCTGATTTTTAAAAAAATATATGGAAGGAGGTTGAATATTTAATGCCGGGTGTACGTATACGTGAAGGAGAAGCCTTTGAGCGAGCGCTGAAGCGCTTTACCAAGGCTTGTGAAAAAGCAGGTTTGATGTCGGATATTAAAAAACATCAGCAATACGAAAAACCAAGCGAAAGAAGAAAAAGAAAGCTTAATGCAGCACGGCGCAAAATGCGCAAGATGCAAATGATGCAGAGATAAATTGATATCTAAAAAAAATCTGTTGAGAGCAGCAGAATTGCGGAGAAAATCATGAGCATTTTTGAAATATTAACCAGCGACATGAAAGATGCCATGAAAGCGGGCGATAAGGAACGTTTAAGCACGATTCGTTTGCTGAGAGGGCAAATTAAAGATGCTGCGATTGATAAAAGGGATGACCTCGATGAAGAAGAGGAAATAGTAATCCTCTCCAATGCTGCGAAAAAACGACGTGAATCGATCAAAA
>JAACEJ010000471.1 GCA_011682565.1 Actinomycetota bacterium
TCGACCAGATCCACTTCGATGTTGTTCCCGTGCCAACCTTCATAAACCGGCTCGCGCACTTCATAATAATTGTTCTCATCGGAGCCAAAGCGCAGAAAAAATTCGACCTTGCTGGAATCTTTCGAAATATGTGTTCCGAAATCATCCTTGCCGTAAACGAACATTTTCATTGTATTGTAATGAATATAATCCTGCGGCTCATAGAATGTTTTTTGAATGATGCCGTTATTGCCCGGCAGCAACTGTTGGATTTTGAGAACCAGGGCCTGTTCCTTGGCAATGACCTGGGTAATTCTGTCCACTTCCCCCTGCACACCCGGCGGCGCTTTATAAAAAGGATTGTCATGCGTATTCACAACGGTCACCGTCACTGTGGAATCATCGCCGGCTTCATATTTGTCAGGTTCTTCGGGTGTGGCAACGCCCAGTTCCTTCCATTCGCTGCCCACCAGATTAATTTCCGCAATTTGGATGTAATGTTTGCCCTTTCCTTCAAACCCATCGACCCAAACACGAATATATTCAATCAGCGAAAGATCGGGATGGCCAATCTTTTTCATCCATGGTGCATCTGCATTGAGTGGAATTCGGTACTGACGCCATCCATAATCGGTATAGGGCGCTTCTTTCATAATACTTTTACCGCTAATCCACATGGTGTCGGGCCGGTCTTTGCTCAGCGAAAAAGAATATTCAAAATAGTCATTGCGCAAATCCACATCGCCGTTGCCGTTCATATCCTCGGTATCGGGCCGCCGGCCGCCGGCGTCATTCATGTTGCCTTCGTAACCGTTGGCGTGCTCGTAATTTCCTGTTTGCGGATTAAACGACCAATCGTCATAACTGATCGGCTCCCCCCAATCGCGCACTTTGTTGCCGTTAATATCCCAAAAATCCGAAGGATCTTTTCCTGCCATACCATCGAGACCGACATCTTCTCCATCATCCAGGATACCATTGCGAATTTGATTTTCCATTCTATCTTCGGTATCGAGACGCTTGTTCGGGATGATGTCTTCCGAAATTTGTCCCATGTCGATGTGCAGTGTGCCGCTGTCCCCTTTAACCCAAATTTCCAAAAATTTCGATTCTGTCTGATTGCTATAGCCGGAGGACAAGGCTTTTTCGATTCCGCCCCATGAATCGGTCAGGGTAACACTGTCCGCCGGAGTAAACTCTATTGTCATAACATTTGTGCGCTGGGCAACATTGGCATTAACATCCCGGTTTGGCCAAATTTGCTTGATTGCAACCTGTTCATAAGGATTCCAGTACCTCAGAGTGCCGCGGGTTTCCAGAGTGGGGTACATTACCTGATCATTATATTTTCCAACAGGAGGAGAACAGTAATTCCACCCTTTTCGCGTAATGCCGATAGGGGTAATACGCTTGGCAGCTTCAAAATCATCAATGTAGGCAACGCCATCTTTGTCATTGGTGTTTTTATTATTGCGTGTATTGGGGTTCGGAAGAATCTGGGCAATTTCACCTTCAAATTTCAGTGTCGAGGGAGCGCGTGTATCAACAAACGGCAGCAGGTTTGCAAAACGCGTTAAAAAGAAGGGCTTAATAGTCATGGCCGTATTCATATCCCAGACCATATTTCTCATCGGGCCTTTGCCAACGCGAACTTTCTGATCCAGCGTTCTTTCGTTGAGATAAAGAAAAGTTGCACCGATAAAACTTTCATCCCATAAAGCATATTCTGCCCGCGCGCCCATGATGGTCTTTTTATCGATTTGAAAAAGCTGATTACTTTCATACGTTACATCGATATTTGCGTTTGCCGCCGTTGCCTCATTGCTCAAAAGTCGAAGCGTGCCGGTAAAATAATCGATGGTATAGTCGATATCCTTGGCCAGTTTTCTGCCATTAAGCGTTACTTCTTCCGAATTTTCAATGACGTTCATACCGAGGCGATATTCGGAACTTTTCGTTTTCGATTTGACTTCGATGTAAAAATTACTCGCTTTATTGATGGCGCTCTGAACGGTGGTATCGTAAATGGCCGGCGCTCTTTTATCCGCCGGCAAAAGATTCTTGTATTCCTCAGAGATCGGATCAAAGGGACGGAGATCGGGAAAAATAAGTTCTCCTGCCCCAAGTTTCAAAATGTTGGGATTGTCATCAATGAGGTTGTCGGGCTCCGGATCGCCGCTCTGGTTAAACCTGTCAAGCCCAAAGAGCTGCAGGTAGGTCATTTTTTTGCCATCTTTTGTGGTAATGGTTTCCTGCGGATCACCGGAAGGAGGTTTGTAATAAATATGCACTTCAAAGCCTTCTTTGGGGACGTTTCGTCCACCAAGGCTGTAAACATTTTTCCATTCAAGATTCCATGTTTCATCTGTGGGCCTCGGACGCTGGGTTCTCAGCAGGCGAAGCTGAATGACATCCGAGGAATCCGGATTAAAATTGATTTGTCCACGAACAATGCCGGAAGTGTCACGATAAGCAACAGCGAGTACTTCACCTTCCGAAAGAGGAATATTGAGGCGGATGAAACCGAGCTGATCTTCAAGGAAATAATCCGTTTTTTCCAGGCGCAGGAAATAGCCGCGATAATGTTCCTGATCCACGTTCGTCGTATCACCTTCAGTCATGATTAATTCATTTTCGCTGCCTTTCGGAGGCACCCAGGCCCAGCCACGGATTGATTGCGAATAGCGCTGCTGGTAATTGGGAGCGGACTTGTATACTTGGATATCCTGGATAAATCGATTAGGGTCTACGAGAAAATTGCCATCACTATCTTTATCCAGATAATGCTGACGGTAATATTCATCCAGGAAAAAGTAGGTACCCTTTTTATAGTTGTAATCTTCAATTCGTTTTGCATCTTCGGTGGCGCCACCTTTAAGAGACAGCTTTTTCTTTTCGCCCTTTTCCTGGCTGGCAATAGCCGTAAACTTGAGCCTTCCCAAAGTCAGGGCCGTTTTGATTCCAAACAGCCCGCTGCTCTTTCCGCCAAAGGTGACGAAACGCGTCCCGGGTAAAGAGAGAGAAATATTTCCGGCTTCAATGGATTGTACTATTTCATCTTCATCGCCTTTATAATCAAGACGGATATTATTGTCGAAATCAAAAGTTGCTTCAGAATTCTGATCGACTTTGATATTTACTTTTTCGCCAATGTGCCCACCAACGTTAAAACGCTGTGTCTGTTCCATTTTAAAATTCGTATCGGAACCACGATTCAGCGCGGTTTTCACCTCACTTCGTTTTTCGTGGCGGAACCCTCCCTTTATGGAAATATCGCCCGTTACATCCAGACCGACCGTACCGCCGCCAAAAATTTTCTGAAAAGTTTTACTTTTGATTTCAACGGGAATATCGATTCGCAATCCCGTGCCACGACGTGTGCTGTACCGGGATCGCTCGCCAAGGCGCGAAGACGTGCTCCTTAGCCACAAGTCGCGCATTCTTTTCTGCCGCTTGGTCATAATAAAATCATCCCTAGTCAGATAAGTCGGGATGCGGGCATTAAACTGATCAAATCTTTCAGTAGCATTAATATTACGTCCCGTGGAATCCAGCTTTACCTCGCGCTTAAAGATGGATACTCTCGATTTAAGTTGGAGAGAACGAGCGCCATGCATGGTTAAGCCAAGATTCGGCGTATTATCATCAATGGCAACGCGAGGATCGTTTGGCGAGGGTATAGGTATCCCAATGTAGGATTTGGAGACAGATTGCCCCGATACAATTTTGGGCAAAACATTCCCACAGACCATGACGAACAACACCGCAGGCAAGAGAGTCAAGTTCGAGGTTATTTTGTGAAAGCTCCTCATTAATTTTTCAAAGGCGAGGCATTAAAGCTCAAAAATTCCTGATTTGTTCCGGTTTAATTCCGATTATGGTAGCAACTAAAATCTCTATGCGGATCTCCTGTGATAGATT
>JAACEJ010000472.1 GCA_011682565.1 Actinomycetota bacterium
AAATTGTTTAAAACTTTCACAGCTAACATATTATATGCAGTGAAATCCAGGAGCTTTTAATGTGCATCAAACTATAAGCTATTTTTCCGATAGCCCATGAAGGAAAAACAATGTCTCACAAAAACTCTTATCGCTGGGTCATTCTCTCCCTCCTTTTCGCAGGCACAACGATCAAGCAAGTAGAATTGAACGAAATAAAATCCTTGTAACTCTCTCATAATCTTTTTAACTTTTAGCGGTGATGGAGTTCACCTTCGATTGAATGCCCTTTGGCTAATAACTCCTGTTTTTGTCACAGTTGTGCTGTGTAAAAAACAGGAGTTTTTTTTATCTACATAAACAGGGTTAACCAGATTGAAGTCAAAAACCGAAAATATCTTGCAGCAAAAATATGAGCAGCAAAAGTGGGAACTTGTTTCAATTATTGACCGCCTTGAAAAAGTGGCCGATAAAAATAATTTCATCACGGAATTATCTCGCATTCGTAGCAATTTGCAAAGCGGCAAATTCCGCTTGGTTATCCTGGGGCAATTCAAACGCGGCAAAACGACTTTTATTAACGCTTTTTTAGGTACGGATTTGCTGCCGACGGATGTTATTCCGGTTACGGCCGTCATCACGGAAATTCAGTTTAAAAAATCAGCAGGCGCCAGGATACATTTTTTTCATAAAAACCCGCAGGACGTGCCTCTGGATCAATTGCACACTTTTATTTCAGAAAGTGAAAATCCCAGGAACCGCAAAAACGTCGACAAAGTGGATGTCTTTCATTCGGCTCCCATTCTTGCAGAAGGATTAACGCTGGTGGACACGCCGGGTGTCGGTTCCATACACGAGCACAATTCCCGTCTAACGCAGGAATACATTCCCCGGGCAGACGCGGCAATTTTTCTTCTGTCCGCCGATCCGCCGATAACGGAAATCGAACAATCCTTTTTAAAAAGCATTGCGCCGTTTGTGCCGCAAATCTTTTTCATTCTCAACAAAAAGGACTATTTAACGGAAGACAATCTGAATAAAGTCATCCGTTTTAATCGGGATGTTTTATCTACCCTGTTTTCTCACCAGGTAGAAATTTATCCTATTTCTGCATTGCAAGGATTAAACGCCAGGCTTGCCGACGATCAGACCAAGTTTGCACAAAGCGGTATGGCTGATTTCGAAAAAATTCTCCACGAATTTCTGCTGCAAAATAAAGGCAAGTACTTTATCACAGCAAATGCAGAACGCATTCTCCGCCTGTGCAATGAATGGAAAACCATTATCGAAATGGATCGCAAAGCCAAAAGCATGACCATTGAACAGCTAAGCGACAATTTGAATAAATTCGATCAGTACATGGCGAAGATCAATCGGAACAAGGACAAGATTACTTTTCTGTTGCAGGGAATCCGTACGCGGCTTTTTGAATCTTATGATGAAAAAGCAGAACAATTCATCCGCGAAAAATCACAAGAGATTTTTCAACAGGCGGTAAAATTCTTATCGGATCACAAAAAAGATGAAAAAAATCAAATATTAGAAAACGTCAAGGAATTTGTAAATCATCTCATTGTTGATTGTTTTGAGCCGTTCCGTCTGTCGTCGGAAAAAGCGATGCGGGAAGGATACGAAAGAGATATTGAGGATTTGAATTGGGAAGTTTTGCAGATTGTACAGGACATTTACAAACAACCTGGCAAGGATTTATTCTGAAATTACTACGCTTATGCAAAAAAATATGTACTCGAAGGAAAAAGGTGAACAGGAATTACAGAAAACACTGAAAGAGCAAAATGCCGTTTTATCCGCGATCGATAATGTTGTAAACGATACGGAAAAAATATTGACCTTTTGGAATGACGACGCATCTGTGATCAAGTAATTCCGCACTTTTTTTATTTTTTCTTTGGCAAAAGGAGTTCGCTAAAATGGCGCCCAAAATTTCCGCTAAATTTCGTCGTAAAAACGGTGTTCCATTTTCAATAGAAAGACTGAGCGGAATGCAATATCGCTGTCGTATTTGCAATGCGTTGTTTTATTCGGAAAATGAAATGTATCGGCACCTTAAAAAGCATGAAAAATCGCACGAAAAACGTGATCACCATGTTCCGCAGTTGGACCATCTTGTCTCTACCAAAGTACTTTACACGCTGGATTTGTATGACAGAGGTCGGGCAAAATACATAAAATTATCCGATGGAGAAGAACTTGACGAGCCGTAAATGAAAAAGCCCTTGCTAAATAGTTCACAAAAAAACTCCCTTCAGGTTTCCCTGAGAATGCTGGAAGAGAAACTTTTGACAATGGAAATGCTTCTCGAAAATAGAACCATGCGCGGCGAATTATATTCGTTTCATATCGATCTTGAAGAGGATGAAATTAAAAATTTGAAAAATATTTTCATTGAAATGCATAAATTGATTGCAGAAATGAAACATATTTTTAACTTTGGTGATCAAAAAGAATTTCTCAGTAATCAGCTTGCGGGTATGTCGGCTTATTACTGGACGGTTTTTATGGATGAAACATCGAAAAAACTAAAGCGGTACGGCGATGTTTCACCGCAGCTTGAAAATATTCTCGATCCCATGATTGAAAAATTCGTTTATTACATTGAACAACTAGCCACAATAAAAAAAGGAGACACGAATAATGAGCAAAATTAAAGACATCCATGCCCTGGAAATACTTGACTCCCGCGGCAACCCGACAGTTGGCGTAAAACTTGAACTGGAGAGCGGCGTATCGGAAATCGCTCTTGTGCCCTCCGGCGCAAGCACCGGAGAGAGAGAAGCCGTAGAATTGCGCGACGGCGACCCCAAACGTTTTGGCGGCAAAGGCGTTTTGAAAGCAGTAAACAGTATCAATACCGAAATCCGCGATGCGCTCATAGGAAAAGATTCTGAAGATCAACGCGCCATCGATCAGACAATGATCGACCTGGACGGCACCCCAAACAAGGCCCGCTTTGGCGCCAACGGTATTTTAGGCGTTTCCCTGGCCGTTGCACGGACGACGGCAAAAGAACATGGTCTGCCGTTTTACAAGTACCTCGGCGGGTCCACGGCTTCCATGCTGCCGGTGCCTTGTATGAATGTTATTAACGGCGGCAAACATGCGGACAACAACGTCAACTTTCAGGAATTTATGATTGCGCCGCACAATGCACCATCGTTCCGCGAAGCCATCCGCATGGGCGCCGAGACGTTTCACGCCCTGAAAAATATTTTAAAAGGCAAAGGCTACAGCACCGGCGTCGGCGACGAAGGCGGATTTGCACCGCAGCTTAAATCCGACGAAGAAGCGGTCGAACTGATTATGCAGGGCATCGAAAAAGCCGGCTACAAACCCGGCGAGGACATCAGCATCTGTCTCGATCCCGCGGCAAGTGAAATGTGGGACGACGGAAAATACAAGCGCTTCAAGTCGGACGGTTCCTATATCACATCAGATGAAATCGTCGATCTGTGGGTAGAGTGGGCAAACAAATACCCGATCGTTTTGCTGGAAGACGGCATGGCCGAAAATGACTGGGACGGCTGGAAAATACTGACCGACAAACTTGGATCAAAGATCGAAATAGTTGGTGACGATATTTTCTGTACCAACCCCGCCATTTTGCAAAAAGGCATTGATGCCGGTGTTGCCAATTCTATTCTCATCAAACTAAACCAAATCGGTACCTTGACGGAAACGATGGACACCATCGCTTTGGCCGGAAAAAATAATTACTATTGCTTTGTCTCGCACCGTTCCGGCGAGACCGAAGACACGACCATCGCCGACCTGACCGTAGCCGCAAGTGCCGGACACATTAAAACCGGTTCCGGCTGCCGTAGCGAGCGCATCGCCAAATACAATCGCTTTATATGGATCGAAGACGAACTGGGCAGCCAGGCGCAGTTTGCCGGAATC
>JAACEJ010000473.1 GCA_011682565.1 Actinomycetota bacterium
ATTCCGTTCTACCATTGAATCCGCTCCCAATGCTATTATTCTATCGGATGAAAAAAGTCATATTCTCTCCTGGAACACTGCGGCTAAAAATATGTTTCAATACAAGAAAAAAGAGATTCTGAACCGTTCCTTTCTTTTGTTGATCCCCGAGCGTTATAAGAAACGCTTTAAAAAAAGCTTCCAGGAAATCAAGAAAACCGGCAATGGAAATTTCATCGAAAAAACAATAAAGATGGAAGGTCTGAGAAAAGACGGCGTTGAAATACCCATCGAATTTTCTATCGCAACATGGAAAGCGGACGGCAAAACTTTTTTCAGCACCATCATTCGTGACATCAGTGAACGCAAAGAAGCGCAAGCTCAACTTTCGCAACAGGCGTGGGTGATTGAACAGGCAAGTGAATCCATTATGATTACCGATATAGATGGAAACATTGAATATGTAAATCCGGCTTTTGAAAAAACGACCGGCTATACAAGTTGGGAAACGATCGGGGAAAAACCACAGATTTTGAAAAGCGGTGTGCATAATCAACAATTTTATGAAGCGTTGTGGCGAACCATAACCAGTGGTAATGTGTGGCATGATGTCTTTACAAATCGGCGCAAGGATGGTACTTTGTACTACGAAGATGCCATCATCTTTCCCATTAAAAATCCTGATGGGAAAATTATTAATTTTGCTGCGGTTAAGCGCGACATCACCCAGGAACGAATACTGGAAGACCAATTTCGTCAGGCGCAAAAAATGGAGGCCATCGGTACTCTCGCCGGCGGCATTGCGCACGATTTCAACAATATTCTCGGCGCGATCATCGGCTATACGGAATTAGCTTTGGACGATTCCGATGAAAACTCGATCATTTACGAAAACATGGAAAATGTCCTCAATGCAAGCATTCGCGCAAAAGATCTGGTAAAACAAATTCTGACTTTTAGTCGACTGGATAAACTGGAGAGAAAGCCTGTCCAGCTCAGTTCCGTGGTCAAGGAAACCATAAAGTTGCTGCGGGCTTCTCTGCCCACAACCATTGAGATCATTTCATTGATCCGTGCCAAATCCAGCGTAATCCTTGCCGATCCGGTGCAGATTCAACAAATCATTTTAAATTTTAGCACCAATGCAGCCCATGCTATGCGCGAACACGGCGGACAACTGCGCATTTTCCTGGACGAGATTGATTTGGATGAACAGGCAGGCCTGAAACACCAAGGCCTTGCTGCCGGCCACTATGTTGATCTTGCGGTCAGTGATACCGGCCAGGGGATTGAAAAATCCATCATCGACCGTATATTCGATCCATTCTTTACAACAAAAGAAGTTGGAGAAGGAACAGGCATGGGCCTGTCTGTAATCCACGGCATCGTCCAGCGCCTGGAGGGTAAAATTACCGTCGAAAGCAATGTGGGCAAGGGGACGACATTCCATGTTCTTTTCCCCCGGGTCGAAGAAGAGGCAATAAAAGAAAAAGAAAAAGCGGGGCTGCCGAAGCGAGGGGATGAAAGCATTCTTTTTGTTGACGACGAAGAAGCACTTGTTCGCATTGCAGAAAGAAAATTTACTGATCTCGGATATCACATCGTCGGGAAAACCAGCAGCACTGAAGCACTGGAACTCTTTAAGAAGAATCCGGATCGGTTCGATCTGATCATCACAGATCAAACTTTGCCCGAGATGACCGGCAAAGAATTGTCGAAACAAGTTTTGCAGATGAGGCCGGACATGCCCATCATTCTGTGCACAGGGTATAGTAACGCGATCACCAAAAAAGAAGCTGAATCCATGGGCATTCGCGAATTCATGCTCAAACCTTTGAGCTTGCGGGACTTGCAAAAAGTTGTACGCTGCCTCCTGGATGAAAAGAAAATTAAAAAATCCAGTCAAACCGTGAATGATGTGAAATAAAAGCGGCTTGGTTTAAAAAGGGCAAAAAGTATATTTTTGTTGTTTTAGTTTATTTTCTTTGTAAATTACTTACCGACAATCACTTGGCGATACCCCTGTTTTCCATTGCCACGTCATGTGCGAGTGTTCCTGTTGGTAAGCCGTTTATCCCGGATTTCTGCTTTTAACATGCAGAAAAAACAGATATTATTTTCTGCACTTTATCCGATAGAGTAGTATTTTTAGTTTGATGGAGACAAAAAAAATGAAAAAAATATTAATAATTGAAGATGATGTTCAAATGCGGTCGATGCTGAGCGAGGTTCTTCAGCGCAACGATTACGATGTTTACGAAGCACAGGATGGAAAAATTGGAGAGGAAATCTGCAAAAAGGTGGACTTTGATCTTGTGGTCACGGATATCATCATGCCAAACCAGGAAGGGCTGGAGACGATCATGATTCTCCGCCATTATCATCCCAAATTAAAGATTATTGCAATGAGCGGCGGTGGCAATGCAGGCCCGGATGTTTACCTGGAAATGGCATCTGAACTTGGGGCTGACAAAATGCTGGCAAAACCCTTTCTGCAAAAGGAAATTTTGAGCGCAATCAAAGAAGTACTTGCGTAAAAATTAACGGGAAATGGTGCATTTTTGCATTATTTCTTGCTTTTGGTTCCGCCAATGATTATACTTGATTGGTCGTGTTAAACAATCACAACGATTGGCATCTTTTCCCCCTCAATATGCTTCTCCACACGCCGCTTCAAAATTACACCCTTTGTGATTTTGAAATGTTCCACAATAAATTCGCCTTTGCTAATCATTCCTTAGGATGTTAGTATGGAGGACGAAGATAAAACGAAAACGCAGCTTTTACAAAAGATGGTCGAGCTCCAACGCCGCAATGCCGCCGAACTGGCACTCGTCAATAAATTGAATGATGCCGTCAACCACGGACAGAGCCTGAAACAAATCATCCGACTTTTATCAAAAGAAGTAAAAAAATCTTTTGCATGCAAAGGCGTTACTATTTTGCTTTTGGATGCAAATAAAAGTCACCTCATCTTGCAAAATTCGACATTCACTCCCGCATTGATAAAACGATTAGAAAAACTCCTGGGGATCGACATCCCGTCTGTTGGATTACCGCTGAACAAGTCGGGCTATTATGCAGAAATACTTCAAACGGCACAACCCAGGCTTGTTACGGCAGCCGAAACCATACAAAGCATCATCAACGAATTTATACAAGAGGCCGCGTTTGAAAATGAAAGAATTCGTAAAAGGGTTCATAGTAAGGTGCCACAAATATATCATCTGCTGGGGATAAAATCCGGCATATCGATGCCGCTCATTTCAAGCGAGGGCGCAATCGGTATTCTGGATGTTTTCACAAACAATATTTTTGACGAATCGGATGTGGAATGGGTAAGAAGAATTGCTGCACAATTTTTATCGATCATAAAACGAAAGCAGTTGGAAAACGATCTTAAAAAAGATGAAAAGCTGCTCAAAGAAACGCAAAAAATCAGCAAGGTCGGGGGATGGGAAATCGATGTTGTTTCCGGAAAATGGAAAGTGACAGATACAATATATCATATTTACCAAATCCCTGTCGGGCAGAAAATGAGCCCGGAAGAGAGAATGCAATTTTACCCCGACTATGTCCGGCCAAAGATCAGGAAGGCGTTCGACAAGTTGCTGCAAGAAGGCAAGCCATACGATCTTGAACTGCCGTTCGTAACGGCAAAAGGCAAAAAACGCTGGATACGAACAACGGCAAAAGCTGAAAAAAAAGCGGGCAAAGTTGTCCGGGTTGTCGGCAACCTTATGGATATTACCGAATCCAGGCGCGCAAGAGATGCGGCGATAGAAAACGAAAAAAGGTATCATCTTTTATTTGAAAATTCTCCGGCTCCGCTATGGGAAGAAAACTTTACCGGGCTCTTTCATTATTTTGCGCATCTGAAAAAATCCGGCCTGGAGGATTTGGA
>JAACEJ010000474.1 GCA_011682565.1 Actinomycetota bacterium
ACGGATTGCGTCGCCAGACTAAAGCCGTCTTTGGCGTCCGCGCGATTGCCGATCTGCCGGTTAATCACGCCGTAAATAAAATTAGCAGTACCGTCGTAGGTATCAATAGCCAGCGCGCGGGCGGCGGAGCGCAGCGCCTTGTCGTATTCCATGCGGCGATAATAAAGTTCGGCCAGGCCGGTGAGCGCCTCAAGATAATTCGGGTCTTTTTTGAGGCATTGTTGATATTTGTCCATGGCCGCAGAATAGTTCCGTTGCTTAGCCTGTTCCTTTGCCGCAATGGCCAGTCCCTGCACGGAATTCCAGTCAAAATTTTCAGGCGTTTCCAGCGGACGATGCAAAGCATTTTCTTCCCGGTCAGTGGAAGAATAGCGGATTTTATCCGCGCCCAGTCGCGCCGTTATTTTCCCTTTTCTTTCAACAAAAATTGAATCTTTGAAAACCTGCATCGGCTCGAGCGTCAGATGTTTTGCATAGACTTGTTCGCCGCCAATTTTTACGTTCAACTCGTCATCGATTTTTTGCAGCGGACACAAAGAGATGTTGATCTGCCCGTCGAACGGCTCGATGTTCATCGTGCCATAAGGCGAAACAGCGGCCATGCCGCCGGTATTTTTTACGGGAAACCAAATTTCACTCCAGTGATCCGTGGAAACCGGCGCAAAAGCGCGGTGCTTGAACGGCGTTTTGCTGCTTGCTGCGGCGGCCTGGTTAAACAGACGTCCGGACTGCATTTCGATGTACTGGCCGTCCGTATCAGTAAGCAAATCCTCCCAAATCATGCCCTGACGCGACAGTCCCCAAATCCACAATTTTTTCCCCGGCTTGTCGCCGTAAAGCGACCAGTTGCCGAAACCGAATTTATCGTCATGCCAGTAGCCGCCGAAATAGTTTGTAAACTGCTCGAGCACATGATAGGACTTGTAACTGCCGAAATTATTGTTTTCATAAAACGACAGATCACGCCCTTGCGCATCCTTTGGCCATGTGTGCACGCTGCCGTCATGGCCGATATAATTATGGCCGGGGAAGAAAAACTGCAAATTCCCGCCTGCTTTTGCCGCGCCGTTCATCCAGTGGTAATAGGATTGGTGCAGCGGCGTGGGATTGTGCCACAGCGCGCTGGTTTCAAAATAGGCCTTGTCTTTCGGCAAACGGATTGTCACGCGCCAAACGGTTCGCGACGGCAAATCCATGGCGCCGATCACACAGGCCACGCTGCCGTCGTCATTTTTTTTCATAATATAATCGACCGGTGTGGAGCAGGACGGCGCATGGCCGATGACGCCGAAATTCGATTCAATGCCGCCGGACGTCCACGGCCCGCGCATGGCAATGTCGCGAAACTTGGCCACGTGATTGTAATAAATAAAGGCCTGCCCGGTCTCCTTTTCAATGGCACCCCAGATTTTGCCGCCAATTTCCGGTGCAACAAAAACTTTGATGTACGGATTTTCCATGACGACCATTTTCCATTTTTGCAAATGTCCGTTGTGCGCATAGCCGTCAAAACGAAAATAGGGATAAATCGGCCCGATATTGGCAACCGGATCGGGATCGGAAAAGGGGTAGGTTTTCAGTTCGACCTGCTGTTCCGTTATGGTCGCATTCTGCGCCAAAAGAGCGTTTGCGGAAAGCCATAAAAATCCCGTAACAATAAACAGTTTGGAAAGAACCTTCATTGCTTATTCCTTTTGGCTTGTGTGAAACAAAACATCGGCCGGGACCTGAACTTTTGAAAACCCGGGGCCCTTCCAAAAGAATTTTAATGAGTTTCGTCCACCCATCTGAAAATACTTGATCACCATTTTATGGTTTCCGCGGCGCAATGATGCGGCTGCTCTTTTTTCATAATCTCCGTGCGGGCCGTCGTTATTAATAATTTCAGAATCATCAATAAATAATACACTGCCGTCGTTGGACTCGAGATAAAAAGTATACTTTCCATCCTGTGGAATTTTAATATACCCTTTGAAAACAAAAGCAAAAAATGTATCCCTGTGTCTTTTATCCAGAGAAATTTCCGGTACAATTCCGGTTTCGATAAAAGGTAACTTTTCAATTTCTTTTGTTCGCGAAATTTCCCCTTCATAGTAATAGTAAAATAATCCGGGGCCGGGTTTTGTGTAAATCTTCTGCGCCTTTTGATAGACATTGGCGCCGATATAAGTGGAGACAATACCACTGGGCGTCTTTCCCTTTGCAAAAGCCTGCATCAGCAACGGCGTTGTACGTGAAACGGAAATCGGCTTTTGGTAAACCAGGCCCGAAGAGAGGGAGGGCAGACTCCTGTCCAGGGTGTAGCGAATCTGCGCACCTTTATCCCTGCAGGCCAGTTGAGCAATGCCGGCGCTGTCGGATTTGACAAACGGATCGGATGTCGCCTCGGCATATATCCAGTCCAGACTTAGTCGGGTGATCTGGGTCGTTGCCAGACCGACATTTTTACTTCGGTCTCCGGCACAATGACCGAGTAAAACATGATCGTCGACAAAATCGATGGCCGTGTAGCAGTACCAGCCATTTGGATCGCTCTCGATGGTTTTGGTTTTTTCCCACGTCTTGCCCTCGTCTTTTGAAACGGCCAGATTAAACGGCGTCCGGTTGCCGTTGCCGCCGCTTTGTATGGAATTTTTGTTCCACACCAGCAGCAAGTCGCCGGTCGACGGGATGCGCTCGATGGACGCCGGTGAAACCGGTGAGATGATGTTGCTCGGCTGCAACAGCGACCAGTGTTCGCCTTTATCCTGTGAAAACGAAATATACTGCACCCCGGCATCGGTGCGACAGAACAACATCAATTTTCCGCTTTTCAATTGGACGACACCCGGCTCCTGGGTGATGACGCTGTCCGGGTTTGCCGCCTCTGCTGATTTACTCCATGTTTGCCCGTTATCATCGGAAAAATAGCACATGATCCGGCCGTTGAAAAAACGGTTTATTTCCGGCGTATTATGCAGCGATACCGGCAGGATAATGCGCCCGTTGTGCAACTGCACAGCGCGGTCATTGTTCATGACATAATAGCCGGGGATATCGATACATTTTTTCGGCGCGCTCCACGTTTTGGCCTCATCGGTTGAGATGCGCATAAAGGGGATGCAATCTGTTTCCGAATTCTTGCGCAGATAAAAAAGCGCAATACGCCCATCCTGCAGCCGCAGCAATGAAACAGACATGATGTTCATGCCGCCCTCATTCGCCAGAATGGTGACGTCTTTTTTACTCCACGTTCGGCCGCCGTCATCCGAAAAGCGTCCGGATAAATGGGCTTCGGCATTGTCGCCGGAACCGCCGGTAAAATGGCTGTAGATAAAAAGAATCCGCCCGTCTTGCAGATGAATAAAATCGCCCTCGCTGTTGCGGGGATTATCCGGACCGGGTTCGAGACGTAAAACAATTTCCTTACCGCCGGTTAACGTCCCCGACCTTTTATCTGCACTGCAGCCGGCCAGTACGATAAATAGAATGCCAATGACTAATTTAAAAAAATTAGAATTCATTGTTTCGCCTTTCTTTTAATGAAAAGAGTGGATTAAACGGGCATTAAATATGAAACCATGATGTCCTGAAGCTCTATATATTGCATGAGCGGAAATGACATCGAGCGCATTAAAAATCATATCATGAAATTTTTGGTCGTCTAGTTCTCAAGTAATTCAATATTTCTATCAAAGCGTTTATCGTGCATAGTGCAAAGCAACTATTAATGGGAATACTTGCGTTTTGTGGCCTTTCGGTTGTACTGTTTACGGTTTGGGCATGAATGGATTTAAATGTATAGCGCCAAACAACCTGAAGAATTTGCATTAAAGAATTCCTACTCACATAGGGACGTGAATTAATCAAATGCGCCGAACCAACGCTTGGGAAAAAGCAAAT
>JAACEJ010000475.1 GCA_011682565.1 Actinomycetota bacterium
GGAATGGTATCCCCGGATACTGAAATATAATTGTCTGTAAATACGGCATATTTATCTATCGAAACGGCGATCAAATAAGTAGCGATGGGATGAGATTCTTTCCAATAAAAAGTTGTTGTTTTGTTTTCCGGATTTCCCGTTGCTGAAACAAGCAGGCCGTTGGAAACAACCTGAAGCGGCTGGGGTACCGTCACCTTCATGTCGAGAGTTGCCTTGTCGGAAGGTTCGTCGTGGGAAGGCACCCAATAGCGAAACATGGAGGGCGGATTTGTGTACAGCCCCTCGCCCACAGTCCAGATGGTGCGGCTGCCGAAAAAAAACCCACCGAAACCATCGTTCGCCGGCCGGCCATGATAAAAAACGGCGACAAGGATTGTGTCGACAGAATTTTCAACAGGAATAACAATTCGTTGATTTTCCGTTTTGAAATTGATTCTTTGGCCGTCCAGCAAAACCGAATCTACAGAGAGCGAAACCAGATCCAGGTAAAATGCTGGCGCATCGGGTTGCAGAAAGCGTATCGTTAACCGCGCTTCTCCTGTTATCGTGGCTAATGTCGGTTCAATGATGAGATTCAAATCATAGTGCAGTACATCAATCGGATTGTCATCCTGCACAAGCAGTTGTGGGTATGACTTTGTGAGAGGTTTTTCTGAGAACTGAAACTTTTCCTGTGCATTGGAATGGGTGATAAAAACAAGTATCAGAAGGAAGAAAAAAAGTTGCCCTATTTTTCTCATCATTTTATCTTTTTTCTTCCTTTAAAGTAAAAATAACCGCAAGGCCAATTAAAATGACGGCCAGCCATAATAAAACAACAAACGGCCGAAGCGGCTTAAAAAAGACCGATTCAACAACAATGCCGACCACTCCGATTAAGATATAACCGGCGCCCCTCAGAAAATAGCCATCTATTGATTTTATTTTGTGAAAAATCGACATAAAAATTTTAACAATTTTAATTCTTTGTCTGTTCCCATTTGCTGAGAATTTCGTAAACCGCAACCCCAAAAGCAACAGAAACATTGAGAGACTGCTTGATGCCGTGCATGGGAATTTCGATTGCCAAATCTGCCATTTCCACAAGCCGGTTATCGACTCCTTTAAATTCGTGCCCGACGATAAGGCACATTGGAAATTTATATTCCGCCAGGCGATAGTCCTTGCCCGCGGTCGTGTGCTCAAGAGCCACAATTTGATAGCCTTTCGATTTTAAATCGTTAATGACCTGCACAGCATCGCGGACATATTCCCAGGGAACGGATTCTTCGGCGCCAAGACTTGTTTTGCGAATTTCATTGCGCGGCGGTGTGCCGGAAATGCCGCAAAGATACAATTCTTCCAAATGCACGGCATCGGCAGTGCGAAAAATGGCGCCGACATTATGCAGACTGCGGATGTCATCGAGAATGACAGACACGGGCAGGGTCGGCGTTTGTGAAATGACCTCAAGGCCCGGTCGAGACTGTTGAATTTCTTCAAAGGCGAGTTTGCGTATTTTTTTATCAGAATTCATTGACCAATCCTACATGAACTTTTCCATTAAATAATCCATCGCCCTGACCCAGACCGTAATCGATTCCCATGATGCCCAGGCCGGTTTCGAGACGAAAGCCGAAACCATAGCCGATTTTATAAGCTTCATTTTTGCCCGAATGGGTGGTTGCACTGTAATAACCGGCATCGGTAAACAGCGAAACACGGGAGCGGCGGCCGAGAATATAGCGGTATTCAAAATTGAGCCAGCCAATGCTGGAGCCGCGAAACTGATCTTCACGATAGCCGCGCAGAGTGCGTGCGCCGCCCAGCCGGTACAAATCCGACATTGGAATAATTTTTTCATTGCTGCGAATTTGCCGGCCATGCAGCGCCAGCGCCAATACCTGGTGCTTAAAAATTGAAGCATAATATTCCACATCCAACGACAGACGCTTGTTGTCGACCCGATCCTTTAATTGCAGAGAACGTACCAGAGCGTCCGGCCCCAAAATTCTCTTGCGTCCGGTCTGAATGCCGGTCTGGTAATAAACGCCACTCCGGGGATTTAAAAGATCGTCCCGCGTATCATAATGGATGCCGATCGAGGCATTCAAAGAACGGCTGTGCGGAATGAGAAACATAAAGCTGCCCAATGAATCCGGGGAAATTTCACTGCGCGAAATTTCCGACACAATACTGAAATTTTCCATTAACGGCATAGAGATGTCGAGACCCATGTCCCGCTGAATATAAGTCGTATCCTGAATAAGCTGCTGAAAACCAAAGCCAACACTCACAGGGAATCCGCCGACCCAGGGCTCGCGATAATGAAACTTCATATCCTGCGTCTTGCGGTCGCGTTTTTGCCAGTGCACCAGCAAAGATCGCCCGGTGCCGAGCAGGTTACCAATGGAAATATTAATGAGTCCGGTAAAATAACCTTTTGCTGTTGCTGTCGCCGGGTTGTACCCGACAACGCCGTCAAATTTGCTGGCATTCCCTTCTTCCAGGCGAATCAAAAGTCCGCCTTTATTTTGTGAGGAGAGAAAAACCTGCGGTTCATCGACTCTTGTGAAATAACCCAGGCGCATGAGTCTGGCCTGGATTTGGCTGACTTTGCGCTGGTCATAAACTTCGCCCGGCTTGATTCTTAACTCGCGCAAAATAACGCCCTTTTTTGTCAGTTTATTGCCGACGATCAAAATTTCATCGATGATCAGTTGCGGACCCTGTATTGTTTTCAGTTTTATTCCAAATGCGGCGGTTTTTTGAGAAGAATCAAGAGTAACAGCTTGCAGATCAAAGCGGCTAAACGGATAGCCTTTTTTCTCAAATTGCGTCAGCGCATCATCCATGTCGCCTTGGAATTTACTTTGTTTAAATTCCTTGCCGTTTCGAGTGTAAAATCGGCTTTTGATCTCCATCGCCTGCGCCTCGCTGACGCCCGACAATTGTATTTCCCCGCTCCGGATTCTATCGCTTTCATGGATGTACACGCTGATGAATGCTGCGCTACTGTCCGGCGTAATTTCGTAGACCAACGAATCGACGCGGGTGTACGGCATGTCATGTTGCGCATAGCCGCGCAGCAAGTCCATCGCTTTCTGATGCAGATTTTCGGGATTGAAGGGCTGTTTTTCCCGCAAGCCAAACCACTTTTGCACGTCGGATTTTGCCGCTTTTTTAATGCCGTAAAAATGAATCGATTTTATCGGGATTTGCCGTTGCGTTTGCGCCGATAAAATTTGCACAGCAAAAATAAACAAAATGAATAATATTTTTAAAATGTGGTTTTTCATATTTTTCGATAGATTGATTCTTCAAGTTCAATTTACGGCATCAACGTGTTTCAATACAAAGCGAGAAGCGCTTTGTAAATTCCCTATTAATGGGAGACGATTTTAAAAAGTATTTTAAACTCTATTTCTTCATAAATCAAAAATCGTAAATCCTTGTTCGTAAATCAATCTTTTTTTATTAAAGACTTGAACCAAACTTTTTACATCCCCCTGGTTCCGCCTGCGGCGAAACCGTCCCCCCTCAAGGGGGAATTTCTGACCTTTGGATATTATTGCAAGGCCATAATTTTTCTCAAAACAAACCTTAGCGAAACGCCGCCGTCACTTGCGCCCGGCCGGTGTGAATCGTTCGGTTTCGCTCCGGCTCGTTGCGGCCGCTGTACGAAAACGTAGCCTGAATTGTTTGCGAAATACGATAATCGAAACGAATGTCCCAGCGCAGAGAACGTCCCAGACTGCGACCGTTCGCCATTTCGTAAGGAATCAAACGTCCTTTGGGATTTGCATCGACGTAACTCCATTCCAGTTCTCCACGCAGCCGTCCTTTTGATCGCAACGCATAGTTCACCCTCGGCACAAAAGCGTACGCTTT
>JAACEJ010000476.1 GCA_011682565.1 Actinomycetota bacterium
AGTCAATACAATAAATTTCCACTTTTATCTGTATCTGCCGAATTTCTTGTCGATTTGGAGACGCCCGTATCGACATTCTTAAAATGTACAGAGGGCAGCTACAGATTCTTGCTCGAATCTGTTGAAGGCAGGGAAACACGAGGCAGGTTCTCAATTATCGGCTATTCGCCGTTCCTCATTTTCAAAGTAAAAAACGGCCTGATCGAAATCACGGAAAAAGTGCACGGAAACGACAAGTCTTTCAGGTCAGAGCCGTTAAAGGTTTTAAAAAAAATTATTAAAAAATATCAGCACCCAAAGATGAACGATATTCCGTTTATAAACGGAGGGCTGTTCGGATTTCTGGGCTACGATGCTGTTCGCTATATTGAGAAATTGCCGGATTCCACAAACGATGATACCAAACTGCCGGACATGCATCTTTTTATTCCCGAGACGATCATTGTGTTCGATAATCTTTTACATAAAATTGAAATCATCAACTTTGTTTCTCCCGGTGATGAAATTGAGAAAGAGTATGGTGCAGCAGTTGAAGCGATAAAAAAAATGATCAAAAGAATTAAAGCGAACAGAAAAAAAGATAACGAAGTCAAATCCTTTAATACGGATGCGTTCAAAAGTAATCTTGAGGAGCATGAATTTAAAGAAATGGTTTTGAGTGCAAAAAAATATATTAAAAGAGGAGACATCTTTCAGGTTGTTTTATCGCAGCGGTTGATGATAGAAACCCGTTCGAAGCCATTTGATATTTATCGTGCGCTACGCGTTATTAATCCTTCTCCCTATATGTTTTTTCTGCAAATGGACGGATTGAATATCCTGGGTTCATCGCCGGAAACGTTGATCAAATTGTCCGACGGCCGGGTCTTTGTCAAACCCATTGCGGGCACCCGAAAGCGCGGTGCAGACGAGGCGGAAGATGAATACCTGAGCAAGGAACTTTTGGCGGATCCCAAAGAAATAGCAGAGCACACCATGCTGGTCGATCTGGGACGGAACGACGTCGGGCGAATTGCCGAGTATGGCACGGTGCAAGTCGAAAAACTTATGGAAATTGAAAAATATTCTCACGTCATTCATATCGTATCAACAGTCACCGGCAAACTAAAAAAAGGAATGGATTCTGTCGATGTTTTCATTGCCGGATTTCCTGCGGGAACTGTTTCCGGTGCGCCCAAGGTTCGTGCAATGGAAATTATTGACGAACTTGAACCGACGCGACGCGGCATATATGCCGGAGCCGTCGGATACTTTGGTTTCGACGGAGATATGGATGTATGTATCGCGATCAGAACAATTTATATGATAGGGAAAACGGCATACCTTCAAGCGGGTGCCGGCATTGTCGCTGATTCCGATCCGGAAAAAGAATATGAGGAAACACTAAACAAAGCAAATGGCTTGATGAAAGCCTTAATCTATGCGGAAGGAGGCTTGTAATGGTTTTGGTGATCGATAATTATGATTCATTTACCTATAACCTTGTACAGTATATCGGTTCGCTTGGCAAAGAAGTTCTAGTCAAAAGAAACGATGAGATTGAGATGGAAGAAATTGCGCATCTGCATCCCAATCAAATTGTTATTTCTCCCGGGCCGGGCTATCCTATAGAGGCAGGAAAATCGATGGACATTATTAGAAATTTCTTTAAAAAAATTCCTATTCTCGGTGTCTGTCTCGGACATCAATGCATTGCCGAAGCCATGAATGGCAAAGTCGTTCCGGCAAATACTTTGATGCATGGAAAAAGCAGCACGGTACGTCATGACGGTAAAGGTTTGTTCGGCGATATTCAAAATCCTTTCCCGGCCGGAAGGTACCACTCACTTGTCGTGGAAAGAAAGTCGTTGCCCGACTGCCTGGAAATTTCGGCAACCACAAATGACGGCACTATTATGGGAATCCGCCATAAAAATTACCCGTTGGAAGGTGTGCAGTTTCATCCCGAATCCATTCTAACCGGTGAAGGGATGAGAATTATTGAAAATTTCCTGGAAGAAAAAGGTGGACAAAGGATGGAAAACAAAGACCGGGAAAAATTGCTCTATTCTGACAAAAGCGATGGAGGTGTATTATGATTACAGAACTATTGGAAAAAATCAGCCATAGTATAAACCTTGAAGAGTCTGAAGCAAACAACGCGATGCACGCTATTATGAATGGCGAACTAACCAACGCGCAGATTGGCGGATTCTTAATGGGATTAAAAATGAAAGGCGAAACTATTGATGAAATTGCCGGATTTGTGCGCGCCATGCGCGATAAAGCGACGAAGATTAAAGCCCCGGAGGGCGTCATCGATACGTGCGGCACAGGTGGAGACAGATCGGGCACTTTTAATATTTCTACAGCCGCTGCGCTTGTTGCCGCTGCCGCCGGAGTACCCGTGGCCAAGCACGGCAACCGTTCTGTTTCCAGCAAGTGCGGCAGTGCGGACGTTTTGCAGGAACTCGGCGTAAAAATCGACTTGACGCCGGAACAATCCGAACAGTGCCTCGCCCAGGTAGGCATCGCATTTTTATTTGCGCCTGTTTACCATTCATCTATGAAGTATGTTGCCGCACCGCGGAAAGAAATGGGCGTTCGAACAGTTTTTAATATCTTAGGCCCCATGTCAAACCCGGCCCGGGCCAAACGCCAAATCATCGGAGCGTTCAATTTTGAAACAGCACAAAAAATGAGTCACGTCCTGAAAAAGACCGGCAGCGAACATGTGATGGTTGTTCACAGCAAGGATGGACTGGATGAAATTTCGCTTCAATCAAATACTCTTGTCAGCGAATTAAAAGATGGTGAAATTAAAGAATACGAACTGAATCCCCGGGATTTTGGATTGAAAGCAACATCCACAACATCCATTAAAGGAAATGACGCAAAAGAAAACGCAAAAGTCATTCGGCGCATCTTTAGCGGGGACAACGGCCCACAGCAAAATATTACAGCACTGAATGCAGGGTCCGCGCTTTATGTTTCCGGCAAAGTCAGGACAGTCAGAGATGGAGTTGAACTGGCGCTGGAAACAATGAAAAATAACAAGGCGCTTGAAAAACTGAATGAGCTTGTTGATTTTACAAACAGCATTGTTGCCGGCTAGCTGCAGGCTAACCCTCGTTCCCACGTTTTACGTGTGAATGGATTTCCGGATGCTCTGCGTCCGGGTTACTGACATAAACTAAATATTATCATCTCTCAATACTCGACGCAGAGCGTCGAAACAAGCATTCTCACGCAAGTGCATGGGAACGTAAATTTTAGGGAAACCCTGCAGAAAAAGGATAAAAACAAAATGTTCAACATACTTGAGCAAATTATTAACTATACCCGGGAACGCGTAAAAGTCGAGCGTGCAAAAGTTTCTTTGCAAAAAGTCCGTGAGCGTGCAGAAGAAAAAACAAAAAACCTGGTTAAAAAGCGATTCTATGACGCGTTGAAAAAAGAGCACATTCAAATTATCGCCGAAGTGAAAAAGGCATCTCCCAGCCGCGGTGTCATTTGCGAGGATTTCAATCATCTTGAAATTGCACGCCAGTATGCAGCCGGCGGCGCAGCGGCTCTTTCTGTTCTAACGGAAGAAAAATACTTTCAGGGCAGCCTTGAATATCTGAAAAACATTTCCCACAAAATTGCATTGCCGGTTTTGAGAAAAGATTTCATCATCGACGATTACCAAATTTACCAGGCGGCTGCATCCGGCGCAAGTGCGATTCTTCTCATTGTTGCTGCGTTGACTGAAGAACAAATCAAAGATTTTTCTGCAATCGCACACTCTTTGAAAATGGATGCTCTTGTGGAAATTCACAAACAGTGCGAATTGGAAAAGGTTTTGCGAGCAGACGCGGGGATCATTGGCGTGAATAACC